>JASJAN010000005.1 GCA_030066985.1 Desulfobacterales bacterium | reverse complement strand
ACCGAATGCTGGACGCTGCATGCCGACACCCAGTGGTCCAAAGACAACGCCCACACAGACAATGAACAACGAATATCTTTAGCAGTCGACGCATTTTTTAAAAGCATTGGCCAAAGGCCAATAGGCCCGATCTATCAGCGATCTTGTTTTTGGGAGAGCGCTGCGGCGGCCAATCCGCTCAACGTTGGCTGTTTGTGGGATGCGCAATTAAAGATCGGCACGTGCGGCGATTGGTGCCAGATGTCCCGGATCGAAGGCGCTGTATTGAGTGGGATGGCAATGGCCGGGAAAATACTCAGCTTAAATGCTGGTATACCGCAGATCCCTCAGGGCGGGTAAATTATGAAACCCACTCGCAAAATATGTGTCGTCTGTGGACGTGAGATCCAGTGGCGCAAAAAATGGCGCCGTACCTGGCGGCAGGTCAAATACTGTTCACGTGGCTGTCAAAAAAATGGCCTGAGCGACATCGATAGGGCGCTTGAGAAAACGATCATCACGCTTCTGCACTCTCGGTCTGCATCTTCCAGTATATGCCCTAGTGAGGCGGCTCAGCAATACGCGGGGGATATGGATGAGAATAAATGGCGTCCATTGCTGGAAGCTACGCGCCGGGCGGCTCGGCGCTTGGCGCATAGGGATAAAATTGATATTCTTCAGGCCGGTGCGCCTGTTGATCCGGCCCTGTTTAAGGGCCCGATTCGATTGAAAATCAAGCGATGATGGATATCGGCTGCATCTAAGATGATGTTTGTTTAGGGTTTTCCTGCGGATTCAAATGACGTGTAGCTGCAACGAATTCCGATACGGCCACCAAGTAGGCATTGCCGCCGACGGTGGCACTGTTGTTATGACCTCCGCCCGGAATTAATGTCAAAAATTTAGGATGTGGCGTGTGTTCATACAGCAGGCGGCTCATTTCAAACGGAACCAAGTGGTCATCGGTGCCATGTATGTATAGGGTCGGTATGCGCAGGCGAGGGACTTTAGTGAGCGATTCAAAACGCTGATCAACGATCAAATCCAACGGAAAAAAGCGATATCTGGTTTTTTGACGCGCCACATCAATAATCGAGGTAAATGTCGATTCTACAATCAGCCCGGCCGCACTCGGATAACGTACGGCTAAGTCAATGGCGACTGCACCTCCGATTGAATGACCGTAAATGTATATTTTCTTTGGATTAATCCCCTTGTTTACCACCAGAAAGTTCCAGGATGCTTCGGCATCGGCATACAAAAGCGCCTCTGATGGAAATTCACCATCACTTAACCCGTATCCGCGATAGGAAACAATAAAGACAGCAAACCCTAAATTGTGCAGACGACGCAAGGCGTTAACATTGGCCCCCATATTGAGGGCACTGCCGTGAAGATAGAGCAACACTTTTCCGGTAGGATCTTGACCCGGAACCCACCAACCATGAAGCCGCTCCGTTTGGCCGTTAGCACTTTTAACGGCCACATAAACATCCTCATACACCAACTGCACATTTGCAGGTGTCTTTTTTATTTCGCGCCTGGGCGTAAATATAAAATGACCCTGTCGCGCCCATAAATAGGTGCAAGCAAGCATGTAAACAGCGCCCAAGCTCAGAGCGAACAGCGCCATTTTTTTCAAGAAACGATTTGACAGCATCTTTATTTACCAACAATTAATGTGACATGAAACAGGCTAATATATTCTAACTACCGCCTCAGCAAAATCAAGCAGCCGCTGATGCGACTGCCGAAATCCTGTCATAGCGCATTGCTTAAAAAGTTGTGTGCTCAGCTATATGTCGTCTTTTTCGTATATCGCGCTTCAGAAAACGCCGTATTGTTCAGTTATCGCTGCTGTCGACACTGCCAGGTGAAATGCAATTTCTACTTTCCTTTACAAAATATAGACAAAACATTGACAATCAAATTAACATGCCAATTATTTATTCGTAAAGCGTGCAATAAATACCAAAATGTCTAAAAAGGGGTCAAACAGGCTCATGTCACTTTTTAAAAACATTGTCATTGTATCCGCTTCAAAGCCCAATATCGACGTATTGAGGCAAACCCTTGCATTGGGAGCTAACAGCGGTTCTGACCTTAAAATACTTCAAATCGTCGATCCGCACCATGATCGCTCGAATGCCGTCTTAAAGGGTTACCCAGTTCTGCAGAACGGGTGGTTAACAGATCTTCAGGCGCAGCAGGGTGGTAAGGCAAATCCCAAACTACAACTACGTAATCACCGTGTACATTCCAAATTTCTGCAGGGAGATCCTCCTGAGGCCGTCGAACGAGAAGTCGAGCGCGACCATCATGATCTTATCGTCTTTGACGCGAAACAAAAAAATGTGCTGCTTCACCATGCAATAATCAGCACAGCCATGCATCTGATGCGCAGATGTACTACCCCGATTCTGATCTCCAGACCCGATCCCGAAATTAGATCCAATAGAATGCTGGCAGCAGTTGATCCAATGCTCTGTTCAGGGGCATTTGGCGTCACTGGCAATGCCCTGAATACACAGATTATGACACTGGTTAACGATGTTGCTCTTCACGCGGGTCAAAAGGTTCATGTTCTCAACTGCTGGCGGCATCCAATGGGTGAGCGATTGCGGAAAAATGAACATTTAAATGATGAACAGGTGCGTCGTGTGCTTATCGCAGCACGGGATCAACAGAGAAAATGCCTGGTCGATTTCCTTAGGAAGACCAGCCGGCAACAGCTTCGCTACCGCATTCACCTGCGGCAGGGGGATCCTGAAAAGCACATAGCCAGCATCGCAGAGGATTATCGAATCAATTTGGTTATTATGGGCTCTGTTGGGCGATCCGGTCTTGATGGATTGATAGTCGGAAATACCGCTGAGCGGATTATGTGCAACTCAAATATATCCCTGCTAACCGTTAAACCCAGCAGCTACCAACCAATTGCTGGACATCCACTTACCCCGGCAGAAGCTGCTTGCGACCTGTAACATCCCCAGCTAAAAAAAAGTCATTATTTTGCAAGCGTGTATTGACAGCTGATGGGTGGTGCTTACCTTCTACATAATTTAGACAAAACTTAAACAATTCTTTAAAATTACAAATAGAGGAGAAAAAAATGAAAAGTTACCTAATAATACCTGCTATGGCCATTTTTTCAGCTATTGCATTATTTATTGGCTCTGTTGTGACTGTTCAGGCAGGACACCATGATCACTCAATGTTTAAGGCTAACCTTAATGAGATGGATAGCAATGAAGACGGAGTGGTGTCTTTTGACGAATACGACGCTTTCCATTCTGAGCAACTTCGCTGGAGCTTTGATGCTATAGATTTAGACAATGATGGCGCCATCAGCGAAAATGAATGGAATCAGTTTCTTAAAATGCATGGCGTTGGAAAAGGCTACGGTTCTGACAAGCAAAGTTAACCAATTTCCAAAATAAGTAATTCATTGCAAATTAATCATTTTGCCCGCACTTAGACGGGCAAAATGAAGAATTTGCTTTAATACCAGATTGACATTCAATCAGCGAAATGCAGAACGTGACATGACTTGTACTTAAGGAGGGTAACATGAATAACAAAATCGCCTCATTAAACTCAACGAATGACGATGATCAGCAATATAGCGATAGTATGCTGCATCATAATGACAAAAAAAACGGGTCGGCACCACCTCATCTGTCCACTCCTAAAAATTCGGGCACATCCGTGGCAACAGATGCCTTTCAGCGATATCTTGTGGGGATAAGTAAATATAAGCTCTTAACACGTGATGAGGAACGTGCCCTTTTTCGGAAACTTCACAGTTCTGAAGACAAATCCGCCGCTCAACAATTGGTGACGTCTAATCTTCGATTAGTTGTAAAGATTGCGATGGACTACAGCAATCTGTGGATGCAAAATCTGCTGGATCTTATCCAAGAGGGAAACTTAGGGTTGATCAGGGCGGTTGAGAAGTTCAAACCCGAAAAAAATGTTAAATTTTCCTATTACGCTGCGTTTTGGATAAAGGCATATATTATAAAGCATCTTATGGATAACTGGCGCCTGGTTAAAATCGGAACTACACAGGCACAGCGTAAGTTATTTTTTAAACTTAAAAGCGAAAAACAAAAATTGGAAGATGACGGCTATGAGCCAAGTGCCGACTTGATTTCACAAAGGCTGGGTGTTCCTAAGAAGGACGTCGTTGAAATGGAACAGCGGATCAATGGCTGGGATGTTTCATTAGATGCACCATTGACAGATGACACGGATACAGCGCGCATCGAATTTCTGAAAACGCCCTCAGATTCAATGGAGGACAAAATGTCACAGAAAGAGATGCAGATCATTCTGAAGAAACACATTGCCAAATTCAGAAAACAGATGGATCCGCGTGAGCTGCATATTTTCAACCAACGAATTTTTGCAGAGGATCCCAAAACGCTTTCAGAAATAGGAAAACAATTTGGCATCTCAAGAGAGCGCGTTCGCCAAATTCAAAAAGGCATCATTGCCAAACTTAAAGATTCGTTCAAACAATCGCTTCCTGATTATGCTGCATACAGTAACAGCGATGCTGGCGTTGAAAATTTATTACTTCGATGAAAGGTCTGAAAAATGAGATGGTCAATAAAAATTGGCAAGCTGGCTGGAATTGATGTCTTCATTCATTTTACATTTTTTTTGTTACTGGCATGGATTGCATTCGTGTATTACAATCAAAGCGGCTCCGTAAACGCAGCTGTAGCAGGCATTTTTTTCATCCTGGTCATATTTGGCTGCGTTGTTTTACATGAGTTGGGGCATGCATTAACAGCCAGAAAGTTTGGTATCCAAACCCGTGATATCATTCTGCTTCCGATAGGAGGTGTAGCGCGGCTTGAAAAGATGCCTGATGAGCCTCGACAGGAGCTCTATGTGGCTTTGGCAGGGCCTGCAGTGAATATTGTCATTGCTGCCGCACTTGGCGTTTTTTTGTACTTTACAGAAGGTTTCACGCCTCTGAGTCAATTGGCAGGTGCGTCCGCTTCGTTTGCTGAGCGCATCATGGCGGTTAATATCTTTTTAGTCATTTTCAATATGATCCCGGCATTTCCAATGGACGGCGGTCGCGTCTTAAGATCTGTACTTGCCATGCGATTGCCATATGCAAAAGCTACACAGTACGCTGCAACTTTAGGTCAGGGCATAGCTGTTCTATTTGGTATATTTGGCCTCTTTTTCAACCCACTTCTGCTGTTTATTGCTTTATTCGTGTGGATTGGAGCTGCTCAAGAGACAAAAATAACGCAAATGAAATCTGCTTTTAGCGGAGTTCCCGTGACCAATGCTATGTTGACCAATTTTAGATCACTGGATCGACATCAAACACTCGAGCGTGCTGTTGAGTTAACGATAAATGGTACGCAAAAGGATTTTCCTGTGACTGATAGAGGTGATGTGATTGGCGTTCTAACGCAATCTGATTTAATTGCTGCGCTATCAAAACACGGGCCGCATGCCCTGGTGTCTGAAGCGATGCAAAAGCATTTTGTAACGGTTGACTCCTACGACATGCTTGAAACTGCATTCACCAAACTCAACGACTGCAACTGCCATACGTTGCCGGTGACGCGTAACAATCGGTTGGTGGGCTTGTTGACAATGGATAACCTTGGTGAGTACATGCGCATACAATCCGCATTATCTAATTAATTATTATCTGAGAGACTATTTTACAGTGTTAGGGTATATAATGGTTGGACGGCTGAAATCGAAAAGCATTAAAATGATTCGTTCAATGTTAAAAGAGGGAATGAGCGTTCACAAGATTGCATTGTGCTTAGCACTTGGGGCTACTCTGGGTGTATTTCCGGTGTTGGGAATCAGCACTTTGCTGTGCACGCTAGCAGCTCTTGTTTTTCGGTTGAACCTACCCGCCATACAATTGGTTAACTATCTGGTTTACCCGGTTCAGCTTGCATTGCTGGCGCCGTTTTACAGCATCGGCAGCTGGATGTTCAAACCGGATAGATGGCTAGCACCGGGTGAAAACCTGATAAATCTGATGAAAAACGACTTTTGGGGCAGCATGGCCGGTCTTTGGGATCTGACGCTTTATGCCGTCATCACATGGACGGTCATCTGCCCAATTATCATCGTAATACTTTATTTGACACTTAAACCATTGATCGTATCTTTTTCTTCTTTGCGCAGACAACAGCAGTTTTGAAATTATGAATTAGTTGCTTGTACCGCTGCTTCTATTTTTCAGAAGATAATGAGAAACAATCCATTCCTGCCCGTTTCGAAAACCCCACAATTCGGCGCAGGCCATGAAAAATATGCGCCAACGCTGCAACCAGCGCTTCGCTTTTTCATTCCCGTAGGTCTTTTTTATTATGGGTAGAATTTTTTCCCGGCGCTCATCCATATTGGCCAGCCATGCCTCGGCAGTTTTTTGGTAATGCTTGCCGTTAACCCGCCAATGGGCTTCCACTGCCAGATGATCCTGTAAATACAGCAGCAAATCGTCTGAGGCCATCATACCAGCGGTAAAAAAATGTTCTCCCATCCAGCTATTCCTGTTTTCCTCAAAGGTGTAGACAAATTGACGATGGGTAAAAATATGGATGAAACATTTGCCCTCCGGACGCAACCAGGTGCTAATGCGTCCAAGAAGTTTGGGCCAGTTGCGCATGTGCTCAAACATTTCCACCGAAACCACACGATCGAATCTTAAATCCGTATCAAAATTATTCATATCAGCGCAGATAACCTCTAAATTGCCCAGTCCCCTTTGCCGGCATAAAGCGCGGATAAATTTCGTCTGCGGTTGGGAATTCGAAACCGTGACTATCTGGCTGGCGGGATAGTGTTCAGCCATCCACAATGAAAGTGATCCCCAGCCGCAACCCAGTTCCAGAATGCGCATCCCGTTGGCCAACTGTGCACGTTCGGCAGTGATGGCCAGCATGCGCGCTTCAGCTTCATCCAGCGTTTGCGTATTCGCATCCCAGAAACAACTGCTGTATTTTAAATGCCGACCGAGCACCAGTTGAAAGAAGACCGGTGGGACTTCATAGTGTTGTTCTTTTGGTTTTTCAATTTGAACAGCGATGGGGCTGCGCCGCATATCGGCAATAACCTGAAACAGGGCAGCCTGCTGGGCTTCGACATTGCCTTTGTCTTCCATTTGCAGACGCTTTTTGTCGAGCATTCGAATGCCTAAACGAATAACAGCATCCGGCAGCCATCCACGCTCAGCCATATCTACCCATATGCTCATAGATTATCCTTTTTGGGAAACCAGGGGATAAACGCTGGGGTGCGTCGGATGTAATCGCGATAGGCCGGCCGGGTGTCCACAATCGTTTTTTCCATCAGGGGGATACCGGTCATCTTCAGCAAAACTGCGGTGATGACCAGCGGGCTGATGATCGTCCATCCGCTGTTGGGGGTCGATAAAGCAATGAAAAATATTCCCCACCAGATTAAGCATTCCCCAAAGTAATTGGGGTGCCGCGAATAGGCCCACAACCCGCGATCCATGACCTTGCCTTTGTTGGCGACATCGGTTTTAAAGCGTGCCAATTGCCAGTCACTGACAGACTCAAAACCAAACCCGATCAGCCAAATGATGAGTCCCGCAATATCAAACCCGGTAAAATGCGCCGGCTGAGCCGGTATCTGGCCGTACTGGACGGCCAGCGCAATGACACATAAAAATAGGGCCTGCAGCAAAAACACCTTAAACAGACTGATGATCCAAAAGCGCTCTCCACTGGCCTGGCGCCAGCTGCCGTAGCGGGGATCCTCTCCCTTGCCCCAATTGCGCCAGGTCAGATGGACGCTCAACCGCAATCCCCAGGCAGTGGTGATGACCCCAATTAGGATCTTGCGCCCCACGTACCCCTCAGTAAGACCAAAGCTAATCCAGGCAATCAGGACAAATCCCAGGCCCCAGAGACTGTCGACCACGGTCACATTTTTGTAGACCAGGCTCAGCAGCCAGCCGACAAACATCATACCGGTCACAGCCGCTAGATTCCAGCACAGGACCGTTATCAATTGATCCATACGATGACTCCCTCTTAGAGGTCGATGTCATGCAATCATTCGATCCGGTTGTAGCGGATCGGCGACCGATCGACCGGCCTTGCGCTCAGCAATCGCAGCGCGAATTTGTTTGTGCGCCTGACTGCTGATCGGATATGCCAGCACGATGATAAAGGCCACCATATTGCACACCGAAGGTACCAGCGCATACAAAGTGCGCAGCGTCAGCTGTACTTGTTCGGTCTGGTCGATATTGGGTGTATAGCCCGCCCATCCGAGAATTGATAATCCCGCGCCCACACCGACAGCGGCCGCAAATTTTTTGGCAATCGACCACAAGCCGATGTATTGCCCCTCCCGTCTTTGGCCGCAAAGCAGCTCGTCATAGTCGATCACATCCGCCTGGATAGCAGAGGGCAGCGCTAGAGTGGCGCCAAAACCGATGCCGGATGCAAAAACGAGTATCCCGTAAATATGCGCATCACCAGGGCCCAGAAAAAAGACACCGATAAACGCACCGGTATTGATAGCCATAGAGGTCAGCCAGGCCGCTTTTTTGCCGATGCGACGCGACAGCAAGATCCATCCGGGTAAAAACAGAATACCGGTCACAAAATACAGTAGCAGGAAAGCATCGGCCAGCTGTGACTGCAGCACATATTCGACGTAATACAAAATCAACGTTGCCGGCAAATTGCTGCCAATGGCCGCAATGGTATACGATACAATCAAAATGATAAACGGCCGGTTGCGAGCCACGGTGCGCAAACCCGACCAAATGCCGCTTGGCTTTACCACGGTGGTGGACGGTTTTTCTTTGATGGCTGTAACACACCACCAGCATGAGCCGATCAACAGCGGTGCATACAAAACCGCAATCCAGAAAAATTTGGCGCGTTCACCGTCTGCGTCTGTTGTCAGCCCAAAGATCCATTGCACCAGCGCCGGTGAGCTGGCGGCCATCAGGGTGCCGGCAATCAGAAATCCATCGCGCATTCCAAATAGTGACGTGCGCTCGTGATAGTCAAAAGTGATTTCCGGCCCCAACGCTTCATATGGAACAGTGACAGCCGTCCAAAATAAAAACAAGGTATAAATACAGATGCCAAACCACCATGTTTCAAAAATTGCAGACGCCTGCGGAGGGTTAAACAACAGAACCATGCTCAACACCACCCATAGTGCGCCGATGGCAATATAGGGTCGGCGTCTGCCAAATCGGGTTTGGGTCCGATCCGATAGATAGCCGATGGCAGGATCGGTAACTGCATCGAATATGCGCACACTGAACAAGATGGTGCCCAAGGCCGCTATATGGATACCAACAACATCGGTATAAAATTTGGGAATATAGACATATACCGGTATACCCACCACTGCTAAAGCAAAGGCCGGGGCCGAATACGCCAGTTTTTGTCGCAATGCAATATGTTCGGGATGTCGTTTTTTCACTATAGATCCAGGAGTTCTTTTTTCAGGGATTCGCTGATGGGCCTGGGGCCCAACCAAATTGAGAACAGGGCAGCTGCGAAATCAGCGCCATCAACTGTACCCCTGGGTACGCCGTTCAACGTTAGCTCAGTGCCCTTGCCGGGTATATAGGTCAAGGCATAACGATCACCTGGCTGAACATCCTGATACAGTGAGTTGTGGTATGTTAGACGGGGTTGCAGCCGTTCATAGGTCTGGGGATCGACGTTTTCTGATATTTTCTTATTGGTCGCCGGGCCAAAGTCCTCACCGGCAATCGATCGAAGATATTCGACTTCCAATCGCTTGGGCACATCTGCGAGCGCTAACTTAGAAGGATGATCTGGCGGCAGATATAAAGCGGCGACGTACACTTTGGCAAATACCATCACCCTTAGCAGTCCGCTACCCCTGAGTTCAAGAGAAGTGTCCTCCACGGTAAAGCGATCATCAAATTGAATCCCCTCGACCTCTGCGGCTTGAGTTTGCGGTTGGCTAAAAAACGTCAAGACCGATAAAACCAGTAACATAACAGGTATCAATCGTTTGCGGATCATTGAATGGGTCCTTTGTAAGCTTCAAACAGTTAGAATTAAGGTGTATTTTGGCGGCACATCGCGCCAAGCTAAATTTGATTAAGGGTCAATGCATTTAATTTGATTTATGCGGGACTTTGCGCAGCTTGCTGAGGTCGTAGCCCTGCGCTGTGAGAAAATCTAAGATGCGATTATAATCATCTTCGGGCATTGTTGGTTTGCGGGCCATAATCCAGACATAATCTCTTTTGGTGCGGCCGATGACCGTTTGAGAATAATCCTCGGCTAAATAGATGATGCGGTACTCGGCTTTAAACGGCCAAAAAAACTGCATACCCCAGACGGCATTGGATTGCTTATCCCGGATGAATCCCCGTGGACGGTAGACCTTGAGCGGACCATCTAGTGCTCCCTTGTTGAAAGAAAACGTCGTTTCAATCGTGCCATCTTCAGCGAGACGATAGGATTCAAGGGCATTATACGCCTGTTTTTCAATGGCGGTCGGGATGCTGGCAATGACGTACCAGTCCCCCATGAACCGCTCAATATCGACCGACTCCACCGTATGAATTGGCGGCCCACTGGTACAGGCTGCGATCACGGAAACAATCATTAACACCATTGAAATTTTTGGATTTGGCATTGCCATCGGTTTGTCCCGCTTTAGTTAGACGCATTCGACTGATCGGTTACATCTCGCTGAATGGCCAAATAGTGCGTAATCTGATCCTTATCATCCCGAATCGGAACGATTTTCCATTCCATCATAAATTCGGAACCATCGCGGCGGTAATTAATGGCTTTGCCATGGAACAGATTGCCGGCCTTGATGTCGGCATTCAGCTGTTCTATTACCTTTTTATCCGTATTCGGGCCCTGCAGCATCGATGGCGATTTACCCATGACCTCATGGGGCCCATAACCGGTCAGTTCGCAAAATGCGGCGTTCACATATACAATCGGATAGCCCTTGCCGGCTTCGGTGATCACAATCGAATTAAACGACTCCTCCATCGATGCTTCTAGCAGACGCTTCATGATAAATTTGAAATTCTCATCATGTTCAAACGCATCGAAGACATATTTTTTGACCTTCATTTGAATACTGTTCCTTTCACATATGGGGTTCAATGTCCGTTTATGATTATTATGAGTGCAATTTAAGCATCTGCTGTCAAACATCAAGAAAAAAACGGTAATTCCTGCCCGCTTTACTGGTCATTATAGACTTATCGGGCGTAAATTTAAAAAAAGTGAAAATAAGATTATGAAAACCCATAGATTTTTGATATAAAAATATAATAACGAATCAACAACTTATCTACTACACGGCTTACAGGAATGATGGGTATGGGAAGTCGGTTCTCGATCGGGGTCTTATTCTTGATGGTGTTTGGGCTGCAGGCATGTGTCGCCGACCAAAAACTGCAGAGTCAAAACGCACTTTTGCAAGACGAGCTCAAGCATTTTCAGCTACAACTCTATGAGGCTGATCAGCGCATAAAAAGCCAGGATTCAGAATTAAAGCGCTTACAGCAGGCGGAAGCCAAATGCAATCAAAATCTGGCGGACCTGAAAGTCACCAACGCCTCGCTGCAAAAGATTAATTTAAAGCTTAACCAAAATGTCGAGCGCTTGAACAGCGATCTGGCGAAAAAGAAATCGGTAATCAAACTGCAAAATAAGGTTATCGGGTTGTTAGATGACACCAAAAAGACCATCGCCACGAGTTTAAAGGATGAGATCGCCGCCCAGCAAATAGAGCTTGTTGAGCTGGAGGATACGCTCAAGGTCATCTTCATTGATAGGATTCTGTTCGATTCAGGCAGTGTTGAGATTAATGCAAAAGGCAAAGCCTTGTTGCTGGCGTTTGCTGAATCCATCCGGCAGCAAGATGATCAATATGTCCTGGTTGAAGGCCATACGGATAACATGCCTCTGGGGCCTTCCTTAAAGGTGAGATTTCCCAGCAACTGGGAGCTATCGGTTGCGCGGGCTGCAGCGGTGGCACGATTTCTTCAGGAGGAGGGGCAGCTGCAACCGCAGAGGCTGTCAGCTCGGGGGTACAGTTACTATAAACCGGTGGCTTCTAACAAAACCTTTGGTGGGCGGCACCAAAACCGCCGGATTGAAATCATTCTGAGCCCGTCAAATGGTGGCCCATGATATCAGTAATGGATGGTCGTTTAACCCACCTGCGCCAATCTCGTATCGCCATGCTTACCGGCGCTGTGCATCAAGACGATTAATGGTGTTTAGTTATCCAGTACCTGTCTGAGTTTCTGTGACAGTTCGATAATGTCGAAGGGCTTTTGGATAAATCCGCTGCACCCCATCTCGAATAATTCTTCGGTTTGTTTGTTGGTACTGTAACCGCTCACCAGTAAAACCCTGACAGCCGGGTTGATTTTTTTCAACTCCTCATAAGTCGCTTTGCCGCTCATCTCCGGCATAATCATATCCAGCGCAACCAGATCCACTTTATCCGAATTTTCAGCATAAATGTCGATGGCTTCCATGCCGTTTTCGGCTGTAATAACGGAGTATCCCAATTCTTTAAGCATTAATTTTTCAACTTCTATCGGCCCTTCTTCATCGTCTACCAGCAGAATACACTCACTGCCTTTTACCAGGGTAAAATCTGTTTGCGAATCATCTGCTTCTACAACTTGTGAAGACGGGAGATAGATCACAAAAGTGGTGCCATAACCCTGTTCGCTGTAAACGCGGATAATACCGTGGTGGTTTTTGACAATGCCGTACGCGGAAGCCAGCCCTAAACCCGTTCCCTTGCCGATTTCTTTGGTTGTAAAAAAGGGCTCGAAAATTCGTTCGATGGTTTCTTTATCCATTCCGATACCGCTGTCGGTCACAGAAAGCTTGACATAATTGCCGCCTTTGACTTCAAATGGCTCGCAATAAGCATCGCTCAGAACCACATTTTCGGTCTGGATATAAAGGTCTCCTCCGTCGGGCATCGCATGCCAGGCATTTAAATACAAATTGATGAGAACCTGTTCAATTTGCCCCTGATCCACCTCTACATTCCAGATTTCCTGATTGCATCGTTTATGCAAGGTAATTTCTTTTTTGGTGCGCATGAACATGCGGGTGCTTTTTTCCACGATTTCATTGAGACAGGTCGGCCGCAGTGTGTATTTCCCTTTGCGGGCAAACCCCAGCAGTTGATCGGTCAGGTTTGCCGCGCTCATAACATTTTCCTCTATTCCCTGGATATATTTGGTGTCCGGGTGGTCCTCAAAACTGTCCGCTTCGTTGCCCAGGCGCATCAATGATAAATACCCCTGGATGCCCATCAGAATATTATTGAAATCGTGGGCAATGCCGCCTGCCAGGGTGCCAATCGCCTCCATCTTCTGGGCATGCATCAGTTGAGCTTCGAGATGTTGCTTTTCCTTTTCAGCCTGGAGTTGGTCGGTGATATCCGATACCTGGCTGACTACTTTTTCCTTTTCAGACGAGTCCTGAAAACGGTTGGCTGTTATTTTAACCGATCGTTCCTCTCCATTGTTGCGCATGATTTTGCAGACCGGCCCCGAATTAACTGTCAGTCCTTTTTGTATCTTTTGAAAATAGGTTTCGATATCGGTGTGTTCGGTTGGTTCTAAGTAGGTTTTCAGCGACTGTCCTTCAATCTCTGCCCGGGGGCATCCGATAATCTCACTGAAAACCTCATTGGCAAACAGAATATTCAGGTTTTTGCCGAGGATAACAATTCCATCTCTTGAATTCTCAACCACAGAGCGATAACGCTCTTCACTTTCACGCAGCGCTTTTTGGGCCTCGGTGCGCTTGCTGACATCTCGGGCGACATTTAGAATGACTTTTTTGCCCCGGTAGGTAATAGCGCGTGAGTGTATTTCGACCGGAATACACGCTTGATTATTGGTGAAATGCTCGGTTTCAAGGTTTAATTTAGGCAGCGATTGTTCCTGAGCCTTTTCGACTAGCTCATATAGAATTAAATTGACATCATTTTCGGGGATAATTTGGTTTAAGTTAAGCTTGAAAAACTCTTCGAGCGTATAACCCAGCTGAGAATAGGCGGCTTCATTTGCTTCCAATATATTGCCTGCCAAATCCGTGATGTAAACTGCGTCATCCACTTTTTCCAGAAGCTCTTTGTAACGCGTTTGCTCTTCAGCGTCCTTTATGTTTGCGAGCATAAAATTGAAGGCTTCCGACAACTGATTGAATTCCCAATAGTCTTTTCGATTCGTATCAAAAAGAAGATCTTTCTGACCTTCTGAGATCTGGATGGCCTTGGCAGTCATTTTGCGCAAGGGCGCTACCATTTTGCGGGCTAAAAATACAGCCATCAAAGTTGAAACCGCCAGAACGACAACAGCAAACACGCTCATCCACAGGGTGACTTTGCTTTTTTCTTGAATAAGGCTTTCCAGTGAAGACTGAAAATATATATGATTAAATCCACTGATTTTCGAAAGAACCAGATTTTGGCCAAAAGGGTAGAATCCCGTATGGCCGGCTATTTTCTTGCGGAGTTGGTCATCAACATATACGGCTTGATGGGATATCAGGTTAAAAGCTTGATCGGACTGGATCACTGCCAGGCTAATTCCGCCAGTTTGCTCAATCATTTCGATGAGTTTTTGGTCTTGAATCATGTCATACAGCGCATAGGCCGTACCCATGCGACCGGTTTCATGCATAACCGGAGCCGAAAACATCCATAATAGACGTTTTTTTCCCCGATTCTGCACGATTTCACCCATGGGATATTTTGTCATGGCAAATTTAACGATGCGCTCAGGCAACGCTGAATATGTTGACGGCACGATCTGCTTTTCACCGACCTTTTTTACAAAATGGTACACCCCGTTAGCCGGTGGGTAAGACTGGGTGATACGATCCTCAAGCTTTGAGGTGTCGTCGAGCATGACTGTGACCCGAATGATGTTGTCGGATCGCAGCTCGTTTAGCATACTTTTAACGCTGGCCATGCGGTTGTTTAAAATAATTTCAACTTGGCCCCTTTGCGCCCTTAACTTCTCGTAAAATTCAGCCTCTACTTTCTTGCCAAAATAGCGGTATAAGGTTCCCAAAATAATCACAACGGAAACGCTGACCAGGATAACAAATGCCGTCATCAAATACGTGGAAAAGCGTTTATTGTGATTAATTTTCAACATAACTCTTAAGCATAAAATAAAATGACTTAAATTGTCAAAAAAAAGATAAGATCACAGAAGCTTAACCCATTGGCGGCTCTAATGGTTCTTCACCTGAATGGTCATACCAAGTAATTGCTGCAGCTGTCCTCATGACCGCATGATCATATCTGATTTCTTTTGACTTCTTATCCGATAATGCAATACAACTTTGCGCAATATAACCATTATTGCCCTGGAGGGAGCGCAGCATGAAAGAAGGCAAACTGCATTATGGCTGGGTGGTCGTCTTTATGGGAATGCTGACGACCATTGCCGCCCACGGTTTTGGGCGAATGTCCTATACCGTTATTCTACCGGCTATGAAAAATGACCTTGGTTTTTCAAACTATTATATGGGGCTATTGAGTACAGGCAATTTTATTGGATACCTGGCGATGGCGCTTATCGGCGGATTTCTGGCAGCGCGATTTGGGGCACGGGTGGTTATTACGGCGGCCCTAATCCTCATGGGCATCACAATGATACTAACCGGTCTGGCGCAATCGTTTGGCTTTGCATTTGCCATGCGTTTGTTGACTGGATTAGGCAACGGCGCTTCTTTTGTGCCTGCAATGGCTCTGGGTTCGGCCTGGTTTGCCATGAGGCGAAGAGGTTTTGCCACCGGGATTGTATCCGCTGGAATCGGATTGGGTATGATGATTGCTAGCCTCGGGGTTACCAGAATATTAGCGCTTCTGGGTCCCAATGGCTGGCGCATTTCTTGGTATTTTTTGGGCGGAGCTGTGATTTTAATTGCAGGTGTTGTCTTTAAGTTTGTTCGGAGCCGACCAGAGGAAAAGGGACTCCAGCAGGTGGGCCAAGATACAACATCTGATTCGGCCTCTGAATCAGCATCCACAGGTAAAATTTCCTCCCTACAATGGACCGGTGTCATCAAAATGGGAGCAATCTGGTATTTAGGAGTCGTCTATTTTTTTTATGGCTTTTCCTACGTTATATATCTAACTTTCTTTAAGGAATATTTAACCGGAGAGATAGGTCTCTCATCGGTATGGGCCGGCAATTTATTTGCACTGGTGGGCGGTCTGAGTATTTTTTGTGGTGTTATTTGGGGCAAAATATCGGATGTGCTGGGAAGAAGCCGTGGCGCTGCTCTGGCATATTTGGTGCTCGGGCTTTCATATATTATCTATGCGCTGATCAAGGTCGATATTGGTTTTTTTCTGTCGGCTATTTTATTCGGTCTCACCGCCTGGAGCATTCCTACGATCATGGCTGCCGCAGCCGGGGATTTTGTCGGACCGCGTCTGGCACCTGCAGGTCTTGGCTTCGTCACCCTATTTTTTGGTATTGGACAGGCTTTGGGCCCAGCGCTTGGCGGCTATCTGGCAGATATGAGTGGCTCCTTTACACTGCCGCTTATGGTTGCCGGCGTTATCTCTTTAGTGGGGATGGTGCTGTCATTTTACTTGAAGAAGCCGGATACGGAATAGTAAATTGCCAAATCCGCCGCAGCATGACTATTTCACGTTAAATTTTGAGGACGAAGCGGCGATGAGTACGATGCGTGACATCATGATACCCATTTTGGCATTCGTCCTCGATTGATTATCTTTTTTGAATTGATATTGTATGTTGTCTTCATGACGAATAATGAACAAGAGGTGAAATGATGAACATTGAAGCCAATGGGATCAATATTCATTATGAATTGTCAGGCAAAGAAAAGGCGCCGGTGGTGGTGCTCAGCCACTCATTGGCCTGCAGTCAGGTGATGTGGTGGCCGCAGATTGAGCTGCTGGAAAGCCACTTCCGCGTTTTGCGATTTGATACCCGCGGTCACGGCCAGAGCCAGGCGCCTCAGGGGCCCTATACGTTAGAGCAGCTGGTTGATGACGCCATTGGCCTACTGGACGCGCTCAAGCTTGATCGGGTGTATTGGGTGGGTTTGTCGATGGGCGGCATGATCGGTCAAGGTCTGGCGCTGCGTGATCAAAGCCGTCTCAACACACTGGTCTTGGCAGATACCGCAGCCGTGATTCCTGCTGAAGCCCAGCCGGTTTGGCAGGAGCGCATTGATGCGGCCATCACCGGCGGCATGCAGGCAGTGGCCGAATCAACACTCGAACGCTGGTTTACACCGGATTATCTGCAGCAAAATCGCCCTGGAATTGATCGCATCCGGCAGCAGATTTTGGCTACACCGCTGGCAGGATACGTCGGTTGCAGTGAGGCGATTCGCCGTCTGAATTATCTGGATCAACTGGACGCAGTGGAAACGAAAACCCTAATTATGGTGGGTGCTGATGATCCGGGCACACCGGTGGCTGCTTCAGAAGCCATGCATGCGCAAATTAAAGGTTCCAAACTGGTGGTTATTCCGCAGGCTGCGCATCTTTCCAACATTGAACAGGCCGATACGTTCAACTCGCATTTAATGGCGTTTCTGGTGGAATAAGGGGCGGGATTGTTTTTATCGCTGCCGGATTTCCCTTTCGCTGATCCCCATCAGGTACAGTAAGCTGTCCAGTCCCACACTGGAGATGCTGCGCTGGGCATTTTCTCTGACAATGGGTTTGGCATGGAATGCTACGCCCAGGCCGGCAATGCTGATCATTGGCAAATCGTTGGCGCCATCGCCAACCGCGATGGTTTGTTTGAGACTGATGTTTTCGACCTGGGCGATGGTTTTTAAAATTTCAGCTTTCTTCTGTCCGTCGATAATATCCCCATTGATGTTGCCGGTAAATTTGCCATCCGCAATTTGCAGCTGATTGGCAAAAACGTAATCCAGACCCAGTTTTTGCTGCAGATCCTTTCCAAAATATTCGAATCCACCGGAGATAATACCGATTTTGAAACCCAGCTGTTTTAGCTTGTCTATGACGCGTTCGGCCCCTTCGGTCAGCGTCAGCTTATCAGCCGCCGTTGCAAGTGCCTTTTCGTTGAGCCCTTTTAATAAGGCCACGCGCTTGCCCAGACTTTCTTTAAAATCCATTTCCCCCTGCATTCCGGCAGTGGTAATCTGGGCGACCTGATCACCAACACCGGCCAAGGCAGCCAGCTCGTCAATGGCCTCGCCCTGAATGAGGGTTGAATCCATATCGAAAACCACCAGACGGCGAGCATGGCGATAAATATCATCGACATAAAAGGAAATATCGATACCGGTTTCAGCATGGATGTTGAGCAACTCGCCCCGCAAAACACCCGGGTTTTTAATTTCACCGGACACTGTAATCTGAACACAGGCTTTTTTCTGTTCACCGGCATTATTGACTGACATGCGTCCAGATAGGCGGTTGATGACGTCAATATTCAGTTTGAATTTGGCAATAACGGCGGCCACCTTGGAAAGCTGTTTGGCCGTCAATTGCCGGCCCAGAAGGGTAATTATACGGCGCTCTTTACCCCGATGCGCCACCCAGCTTTCATAGCGGTTTTCCTCTATCGGTGAAAAGTGGATCTGAATTCCCAGTTTGTGGGCCTCAAACAACAGATCTTTTAAGATGGATGAAGATTTAAACTCGGCCGGGATCTCAACCAAGATGCCCAGCGATAAGTAATCGTGGATGACCGCCTGTCCGATATCCAAAATCACCACATGGTACCTGGCCAATATGCGCGTTAGACTGGCGGTTAGCCCGGGTTTATCTTTACCGGTCACGTTGATCAGTATGATTTCTCTCATTAGGATGTTCCCTGAAAACCAAAATGATATTGATGTATTGTGTCAGAAAACGCGTACTATAAACACAACCCTGCGTCTCTTGCAACCGCAAACACGCAATCCTTGTCTTTTCTATTTAACCGGATTGTCACTCAAATGAAAAGCAGTGGTTCGGCAATTTAGGGTGGGTTCAAAAAATCCATTGCGACCTGCTGGAACAAGACAGGCGTTTCAGCGGGAACACTGTGACCGGCCTCTGGTATAATCTCGTGGCGCCCATTACATTGCTTGGCCAGTTGCCGGACCTCAGTTGGGCTGACTATCGGATCATCGACGCCGGAAATAAGCAGGGTGGGGCGTTGAATGGATGACGCAAAGGCACTCACAGAGGGATAAGCGGATATTGCACTGAAATGGGCCATTAAAGCCTGCTTGTCATTGCGGGTAGCAATGGCCGCAACGATTTTATCGACAATATTGCGATTCTGGTTCAAAAACCGTTTTCCGAATACCAGAGGCAACATAGCCCATGCCATGGTTTCAAGGTCTGTGCGTTGCAGAATCTGAAGCCATGCTTGAACGATGTGTTTAATATAAGCCTGTGAATCGCTGCCAATGCTGCACAGCACAAGCCGGTCGACCCATTCAGGTGTTGTTGCCGCCAGCATTGAAGCGACATAGGCGCCATGGCTGGTGCCGACCAGATGGGCCCTGGGAACCCTCAAATGCTCGAGCAGATTAATTAAATCTTTGATATGCGCTTTCGCTGAAATCGGACGAGTGCCGATATCGCTTTTACCTTGAGCTCGGGCATCATAGCACAGCACGCTGAATTGTTTTGCAAAAGCGGCTGCGTGTGGCTCCCAGTAAATGGTGGTCTGGCTTGTGCCATTGAGAAAAACCACCGCTGGTCGATTGGCCTTTAAATGACGGCTGGTGTAGTAAAGTTTGCAGTTGTCAGGGGTGGTAAAATAAGGCAAAGGGGTCTCCTTAAAGGTTTGCTTAAAACCCTCATATTTTGTCCGATAGTCCGCCGCAGGCGGATTGCGATTCAACTTAAAATGCTCACGTACTATCGTGTACGCTCCGCTTTTTCGTCGAATCGGCGCTTGTCGAACACATCATTTCTCAAATCAGGATGTGAAATCCCGCCGCAGGCGGGGCTCTCGAAAAAAATCTAAGGGTTTGGGTTTAAAAAACCTGAAATTTTATTTGAGAAGATAATGATAAGTTTAAACTGTTACTTAGCAAAAGTTTGGTACTTTACTTTATGTAGATTCTCGGGACGCGAGGGGCGATGCCGGTGACAATTTCGTAATTGATGGTATCCAATGTGGCCGCCATTTCATCAACCGTCAGGGTGTCATTGCCTTGTCGTCCGAATACCACAACTTCATCTCCCTTCTGAACATTTCTGATGCTGCCAACATCCAGCATGGTCAGGTCCATGCATACACGACCAATGATGGGAACACGCTGCCCGCCAACCAGCATCTGACCGCTCGAGGACAGCCGGCGGTTTAAACCATCGGCGTACCCTAGCGGGATGGTGGCAATGGTAGTGGGGTGCGCGGTTGTATAGGTCATGCCGTAACTAACGCTGAAACCAGCGGGGACTTCTTTAAGCTGAATAATTTGTGTCTTTAGTGCCATGGCGGGCTGTAGTAGTACCCGTTGTCGGTCGACCTCATCGGAAGGATACAGCCCATAGATTGAGATGCCCGGTCGGACCAGGTCAAGATGGGATTGGGGCATATCAATCAGCGCTCCGCTGTTGGCGGCGTGTTTCAGCGCAGGGTTCAAACCGGCTTTCTGCAGGCTTTGAAGAAAGTTTAAGAATAGATGAAGCTGGTTATTGGCATAGGCCTTATCGGCACTGTCAGCCGCAGCAAAATGCGTGAAAACGCCTTCAAGTTCGAGTCCTTCCAGAGCGGCTATGGCCAGGGCTTCTGCGACCGTATCTGGATTGATTTTAACCGCATTGCCGGATGGATCATGTGCTGGCAACATACCCAGCCGGCCCATACCCGTGTCCACTTTCAAATGGATTCTTAACGGTTTTGCCAAGGATGATGCCGCTTGTGATAATTCCCGCGCTGCTGCCGAAGTGGCGACACTCTGGGTAAGATCGTATTGCAGCAAATCGTCCGCCAGTCGGGGGAGGGTATAGCCGAAAACCAGAATGGGTGCCTTGATACCGGCGTCTCGCAGTTGAATGCCTTCTTCGATGCGAGCGACACCGAGAACGGAGGCACCATTTTTTAGTGCACACCGACTGACTTCAACAGCACCATGGCCATAGCCGTTGGCCTTGACCACTGCCATCAGGCGAGCGTCGGGGTGTGTGGCGCGGCGTAACTCGCTGACGTTGTGGGCGATGGCCTTCAAATTAATTTCAGCCCAAACCGGTGATGTCGTCAAATGGGCACCTCGCTGTGGCATTTAACCCGCCTCTTCAGGTGGGTCTGTGACTGGGACGGTCATTTCATGTTGATGTCGTTTTATAACCAGTGGTCCGACAGCCTGGTATAGCTCTTTGGCGTGATATGAGCTGCGTACAAACGGTCCGCTGGCGACCTCTGCAAATCCCATCTCGTTGGCTATTTGCCGCCATTGCTCAAATTCCTCTGGTGGAATGAAACGTTTGACTGGTAGGTGTTTTTTTGAAGGTTGTAAATATTGACCCAGCGTCAGAATGCCGCAGCCGACTTTTAGCAGGTCTTTTAAGGTCGAACGTATTTCGGTCGAAGATTCGCCCAGACCCAGCATCAACCCCGATTTGGTCGGTATATGCGGATTAAAGTTATGCGCCCGTTCGAGTAACTGCAATGAACGCCCATAGCGTGCTTGCGGCCGGACGATCGGATACAGTCGGGGTACGGTCTCCATATTATGGTTGAGCACATCCGGGTGTGCCTTGAGGACGGTTTCCAGCGCATCCGCGTCACCCTGAAAATCGGGTATCAACACTTCGATAACCGCACCGGGAATCTGCCGGCGGACTTCGCCAATGGTATTGGCAAAAAAGCTTGCGCCGCCATCGGATAGATCGTCACGGGTAACTGAGGTGATAACAATATACTTGAGCGCCATTTGCCGGGCAGCAGCGGCAACGCGGGCAGGCTCATGCGGATCAGGTGGGCCGGTAGGGCCCTGCACAACCGAGCAAAACCGGCAATCACGGGTACAGCGCGATCCCATGATCAAAAACGTCGCCGTTTGTTGTGAGAAACACTCCCAGATGTTCGGGCAGCGAGCCTCTTGGCAGACGGTGTGCAAATGGTCTTTGCCAATCAGATTCTTGACATTTTCAAATGTCGGGCCAGTGGGTAGTCTTTTTTTAAGCCAGCGCGGCTTCTTTTGGGGTTGTTGGGTCATTATTCGGTTCGTTTTTGGTATTTAGAATTTGGTGTTTGGTATTTAGTGGGGATAACTGACCTTCGGTTCAAAAACCAAAAACCGAACACAAAACACTAAACACTGCTATTGAAAGCCAACTTTTCAAATATGGGTTCCAGATCCGCCGGTGTTTTCTGATTAAATGTTATACCAAATACCACCTCAAACTGTTCTTTTAGAATCTTACGCACTTGATGCATTGAAAATGTATGGGTGCATTCCTGCTGCATGTTGGTCATGCCCACATCCTGCAGCCCACAGGGCTGTATCCAGGAAAACGGCGTTAAATCCGTTTGAACGTTTAAAGCCAGACCGTGAAAACTGATGCCCCTGCGCACGGCAATTCCGATGCTGCCCATTTTCTTCGGGCCCACCCAGATACCTCGGTTGGCATCATTGCGCTCGGCGGCGATACCCCAATTTTCAGCGGTTCGCAACATTACTTCTTCCAAGGCGCTGACAAAGTCGACGACTTTTATTTTCGCAGTTTGCAAATCCACAATCGGGTAGGCGATCAATTGACCCGGTCCGTGATAGGTGATATTGCCGCCCCGCTCCACCTGGATGATGGGAATGCCGGCTTTTGCAAGAAATGCATCCGACACCAACATGCAATCACGCCCCCCTCTGCGACCTAAGGTGAAAACAGGGTCATGCTCCAAGATCAGCACGATATCGTTTTGTAATGTGCCGTCTCTGCGAGCCAGAATGAGTTTTTCTTGCAAAGCCCAGGCTTGACGGTAATCCACGCGCTCAAAATCAATGTTCAGCCATCTCCTTGAGTCCGTTGTTTGTAGCCCGTTGTCCGTTATCATACTGTTTTTTGTTGGCAGCGGGTGACGGTTGGAAACAGAGCTTTCTATTTGTTTGTTTGTTGTCATTATTCTAATTGATCGAATTGCCACGTACAATGGACTACTGACGACGGACAATTGACTACTGACCACTAACCTATCCGGTCAGACATGGTTTGCGCGCAGCCAAGGTTTCATCCAGCCTTTTGCGCTTGGTTTTGCGCGGGGCGGCGTGTAGCAACTCGGGATTTTCTTTTGCTTCTTTGGCAATGGTTTTCATTGATTCAATAAACAGGTCGATGTCTTCCTTGGATTCCGTCTCGGTGGGTTCGATCATGATAGCTCCGGGCACCACCAGCGGAAAATAGATGGTCGGCGGGTGAAAACCATAGTCCATCAGGCGTTTGACCATATCCAGAGTCGTGACTTTATATGGTTCCTGGAGTTTGTCTGAAAAGACACACTCGTGCATACACGGCCGGTCGTAGGGCAGATGAAAGGTCCCCCTGAGTTGATTTTTGATGTAGGCTGCATTTAAAACAGCTAGCTGGCTGGCTTTTTTAAGATTCTCAGGCCCCATACTCAGAATGTAACTGTAGGACCGGATCATGACGCCCACATTGCCATAGAACGCGTGGATCTTTCCGAAGCTCTCTGGGAAATCCTCGGATAAGACATAGCGTTTTTTTTGCTTGACTACACGAGGAACCGGTAGAAACGGCTCCAGATGCTTGCGGACACAGACAGGACCTGATCCTGGACCGCCACCCCCATGCGGACTGGAAAAGG
Source organism: Desulfobacterales bacterium (assembly GCA_030066985.1). Taxonomy (NCBI): domain Bacteria; kingdom Pseudomonadati; phylum Thermodesulfobacteriota; class Desulfobacteria; order Desulfobacterales; species Desulfobacterales bacterium. Next base: position 132,475 of record JASJAN010000005.1, on the reverse strand, counting down.
TTTTATGCAGATTAAGATGCAGCACATCAATACCGAGTTCGCCCATGTTGACAATGCCCATGATGGCATTCATATTGGCACCGTCGCCGTAAACCAGCCCGCCTTTGGCATGGACAATATCGGCCACGGCTTTGATGTTTTCTTCGAAAAGGCCCAGCGTATTGGGATTGGTAACCATTATTCCGGCGGTGTCCGTATCCATAATATCCTCAACCGCTTTGGGTGAAAGAACACCTCTTTCATTTGACTTGACCGGAACCGAGCGGTATCCGCACAATGATGCACTGGCTGGGTTGGTGCCGTGAGCGGTATCCGGCACAATGATTTTTGAACGCGGCGTCCCTTTGCTCTTATGGTAAGCATAGAACAACAGCATACCGGCGAGCTCGCCATGGGCGCCGGCAGCCGGCTGCAGGGATGTGGCATCCATTCCGGTGATTTCAGTCAGGTATTGTTCAAGCTCATACATCAGCTGAAGTACGCCCTGTGACAGATGCTGCGGCAGCAACGGATGCGCCTGTGCAAGCCCCGGCCGGCCAGATTGGTTTTCATTGGTCTTGGGATTATATTTCATCGTACACGAGCCCAAAGGGTACATGCCCGAATCGACGGAAAAGTTCCACTGCGACAGTCGGATGTAGTGACGCACCACATCAACTTCGCTCAGATCTGGAAAATCCGGACCGCGGCCTTCCAGTTGCTTGTCGACCGGATGCGCTTCTACATCACGCCGCGGAAGTGAAAAACCGCATCGACCTTTTTTCCCTTTTTCCCACAACAAAGGCTCGTTGAAAATTAATCCAGTAGTGCCTACAGTATTTTTCATGATTTAATCTCCTTGATCAGGGCATCCATATCATCCCGGGTGGTTGTCTCAGTTGCGCACAGCAGATAATGGCTCTTAAGCTCTGGATAATATTCGACCAGCGGCAAGCCGGCGATGATTTTTTTCTGCAGTAACTTTTGATAGGTTTTCTCAAAGCCGTCTGGAAATGCGACCACAAACTCATTAAACGTCGGCCGGGAAAACGGCAATTTAAAACCAGCCTTGCGCAGCGCTTCTTTGAAATATTCCGCTTTGTCATAATTGAGACGGGCCAATTCCTTAAAGCCTGTACCACCCAGTGAGGCCATGTATATGACTGCTGCCAGAGCGCATAAGCTGTGATTGGTACAAATATTGGAAGTGGCCTTCTCGCGCCGAATATGCTGCTCACGGGTAGAGAGCGTTAGCACATGACCCCTTTTGCCATCTTGATCAACTGTCTGGCCCACCAAACGTCCCGGCATGTTGCGGACGTATTTCATTTTGGCGGCAAACATCCCCAGTCCGGGACCGCCGAATGTGTGCGGGATACCCAAACTCTGCCCCTCGCCACAAGCAATATCGGCGCCGCAATCACCCGGGCTTTTGTACAGGCCATAAGCCAGGGGCTCGCTAAAACATGCAACCAGAAGCGTTTTCTTGTCTGGCAGTGATTGCTGGATGGCTTCCAGGTCTTCCATGCAACCGAAAAAATTGGGTGATTGAATGGCTACCCCTGCCAGATCGTCCATATCTTTCAGGGATGTTATATCCGTTGAGCCGTCTTCGAGATAGGGCAGTTCTGTGATGTTAAATCCGGTAGGCTCAAAATATGTTGCCAGCACCCGTCGATACATCGGGTGCACCGCGCGCGAAACCGCCACCGTCTTTTTGCGTGACACGCGAATGGCCATCAACATCGCTTCGGCCAATGCCGATGCGCCATCATATTGCGATGCATTGGCAACCTCCATGCCCAGGAGTCGGGCGGTCAATGTCTGGTACTCAAAAATGGCCTGCAAGGTGCCCTGACTGACCTCGGGCTGGTAAGGGGTATAGGCGGTGACAAATTCTGAACGCGCTGCCAAAAAGGATGCCGCCGCCGGGACATAATGCGCGTAGCTGCCGGCACCTAAAAACAACTTGTATTCAGGTGTAACGGCCACAGTTTGCGCCAGCGTGTCCATATGATCATTTAACTCCCACTCGGTTAACGCCTCGGGGACATTGAGCGCTTCTTTGCGTCGGCAATCTTCAGGGATATGGGCAAAAAGGCCTTCAAGGCTGTCAATCTTCACCGCCTTGAGCATGCTGGCGATATCTTCAGGTGTATGGGGTAAGTAACGCATGGGTATTATCCTTTCAGCGTTCCAAGATAAGCATTATTGTCCATAAGGTCATCCAGTTCAGATGGATTCTCCGCTTTAACCTCAAGCATCCATCCGTCGCCATATGGCGAATTGTTTACCTTTTCAGGGGCATCTTCCAACGTGTCATTAATGGCCACCACCTCACCTGCAACCGGCATATACAGCTCGGAAACGGCCTTGACGGACTCCACTGTGCCAAATTCTTCAGCCTTGCCAAATGTGTCTCCGACCTCCGGCATTTCCACGAAAACAATATCACCGAGTTGGTCCTGGGCATAATCCGATATACCGACCTTGATCGTATCACCTTCGAGCCGGGCCCACTCGTGAGATTCGGCATAACGCACATCATCAGGAAAATTAAGTTCATTAATTTCTTTCATAATGTTCCTCCTCGCTTAGTTTCACCCTGATCCGGGTTCGTTTTGCTGATGCATTTTCACCATATGTGTATTTATTCTGACCTCAAAACCAATTTGGTATCACCGGTAAACCTATTCTAGCACATAGGGTACCTTTAAATTATAGCTCTTGTATACCACAAAGGTTTCCACAGATTGGACGTCTTTAATACGGGACACCTCCTCAGTATAAAATTCCAGTAAACCGAATCCCGATTTTAGCAGAACTATCAGAATGAGATCGAAACGACCGGTGACCACGCTGACCGAGACCACCCCCTTTAACTTGCTGAATTCCTCGCCCTTGTTTACCAGATCCATGCTTTGAAGTTTTACCCCCACGATAACGACGCGATGTCCCTCGATTGTTTCCGGATTAATGACACCATTGATGTCCAATACGCCTTCTTCGGTTAATTTTTGAACACGGGTCCGAACCGTGTTTTCAGATACAGCTAGATCGAGGGCAATCTTTTGGTAAGATTTGCGGCCGTTGCGCAGTTGTTTAATGATGGCCAGGTTGGTTTTGTCGATGTTCATGGGCCTCCTGTTATGCGAAGGTAACACCGAAACATAAAATAATTAAAAAAAATTGCTGATTCTGTCAATTATTTTTTAATTTATTCACGATATCTTCAATATAACATCGAATTTTTTTTATTCCCTAGATGGTGTCTTGGGATTGCTGATATGTTGAATTTTATGGATGACCACAGCGCGCACGGTGCTTACTATACAATAGGCGGCGATAAATAACCGCTGTGCACTTTCACCGCCTGGGTCTAAAACAGGACATGTTATCAAGGGAATAAAGTTGAAAAAAATAACACCATATGATATGGACCCAATCATTTTTAAGACCATTCCGATTGCTTTCTTAATCAACTGTTAACCCCATTAATAACCGAAGTGAAAAGGAGGTTTGCAATGAAAAAAGGATTTCTATTAGCCGGGATTATTTTCTGTATCGCAGTGGCTGTGACATTTTATGCCTGCGGACCGAAAGGACCGGAAACCATCAAGATCGGTGTCAATGCCCCTATTACCGGTGACATTCCCAAAGTGGGCGAGGGAAGCAAGTTTGCGGCCGAAATGTGGCTGGAAGACGTCAACGCTGCCGGGGGACTTCAAGTCGGCGATAAAAAATACAAAGTGGAACTGGTCATAGAAGACAATGAATCCAAAGCGGAGTCAGCTGTTAAAGTTGCCACCAAGCTGATCACGGAAGATGAAGTCCTGGCAATAGTCGGACCGCAATCATCCAAACAGGCCGTACCGGCCGGCGGCAAAGCCAATGAACTCGGCACGCCGATGATCAGCCCGTGGTCGACCAACCCCGATACGACCAAAGAACGTCCGTACGTATTTCGCGGCTGTTTTCTGGATCCGTTTCAGGGACCGGTGGCAGCCAATTTTATCCGCGACGAATTCGGGTTTAAAAAGGCGGCAGTGCTCTATGATGTCGCCAGCGACTACCCCAAAGGGTTGGCTGAATTTTTCAAAGAAGCCTGGGAGAAAAATAACGGTCCTGGATCGGTGGTGGCCTTCGAAAGCTTTACAACCAAGGACACCGACTTCAGTTCACAGCTGACCAAGATCATCAATTCGGACGCAGAAGTGCTGTTTACGCCCCAGTACTACAACGAAGTCGCTCTGATCGTTCAACAGGCCCATCAACTGGGCTGGGATAAGCCCATTGTCGGTAGTGACAGCTGGGGTTCGGCCGAGACCGTCAAGCTTTGCGGCAAAGACTGCTACGGACTGTTTTTCAGCACTCACTATGCGGCTGCCGGTGCCACGGGTGCCACCAAAGAATTTATCGATCGATACAATAAAAAACATGGTTACGTGCCCGATGATGTCGGTGCGTTGACCTGGGACAGCATCCGTCTACTGCAACAGGCGATTCAAAATACCGGTGGGTTGACCGGCGACATCAAAAAAGACCGTGCGGCGGTTCGCGAACAACTGGCCAAAATTAAAGATTTTGACGGCATTACCGGCCAGATGACATTCACCGAAGAAGGCGATCCGGTTAAATGTGCCGTGGTCGTTCGCATCAGCGATGCCGGTGAATTCGAGTTCTACAAATCGGTGTGCCCATAAAATATAGATAAACGTTCAAGGTTCAGGGATTCAAAGGTTCAGAGTTTAAAAAGACCTGAGGGTTATGTATACCAAAAGCATCCCAAAGGGAGTTAACCCTGAACGGTGAACTTTGAACCTGGGAACCTGTAGTAACAAAAGACGGGCCAGGGCCTTGCGCCCTGAGCCCGCCTTTTTAGAAGAACGAGGAGTGGTAGATGGTACTGTTGCAAAACCTGATCAATGCATTGCAGTGGGGAAGCTTTTATGCGCTGATCGCCCTGGGCTATTCGATGGTGTACAGTATTCTGATGCTGTTTAACTTCGCCCATGGCGATATTTTTATGGTCGGCGCCTATATCGGGTTCGGGGTGGCTTCAGCCATGCTTGCCCTCACCGCCATGGGGGCCTTTGCGCTGCCCAGCTGGCTGATCCTGGTATTAACCATTCTTTTCTCCATGTTCTTAACCTCGTTTGTGGGTATGATCGTTGAACGCATCGGCTATCGCCCTTTGCGCGATGCGCCGCGGGCATCGGCAGCTATCACCGGATTGATGATCGGCATCATCCTGGAGACCGGCAACCTGATTCTGCTGGGTGCCCAACGCGTCAGTTTTCCGTCCCTGATAAACACCGTCACTTATGATCTGGGCGGTGTTTTTGTCACCAATAAAAAGATCATGATCGTGGTGGTCTCTCTGGCATTGGCCACCGCGCTGCACCAGTTCATCCGTCACACACGGTACGGGATGGCCATGCGCGCTATGGCGTTTGATTATGTGGTCGTGCCGCTAATGGGTGTGTCAATAAACAAGATTGCGGCCATGACCTTTGCCATTGGGTCAGCTCTGGCCGCAGCCGCCGGTATTCTTTTCGGTGTGGCCTATCCGGTACTGGATCCGTATATGGGGATCCTGATCGGTTGGAAAGCGTTTGTCGCGGCAATTCTGGGGGGCAGGGGATCGATTATTGGGGCCACTCTGGCCGGGTTTTTGCTCGGCTTTATTGAAATTTTTGTACCCATGATACCATTTGTACCCTCAACCTTTCGCGATCTGATTGCCTATTCGATTGTTTTACTGATCCTGGTTTTCAGGCCCCATGGATTTTTTGGGGAAGCTTACAGTGCACGGCTGAGGCTGTAATAGCTCGGCCCGAGCTTTGCCGCAGCAGTTTCATCAGTTAAATGTCATAAGAAACAAGGATTTGATATGGAAGGAACGAGCGCAAAATTGTCATTGCCATCGTTATGGTCAAAGCTGAATATACGCGCCTGGGTGTCGCAGGTCCCGCTGCTGGGTTGGCTGATCGGGGCTCTGATTGCAGTTGGCCTGGAAATGGCGATCGGCACACCTTTGGCCAGGGGGCTGGGGCTGCCCAAGGCACCGGTTTTGTTCGGCTTTGTTATCATGCTCAAAAAACCGCTGTTGATTCCCGGAGCGGCCTTGTACCTTTCGCTGATTTATCTCTTACCCATCGGCCTGATCGTACGCTTTGGCGCAGCCGCCGTGAACCGGCTGAGCGCTATTCTGGCGGATTTTTCGACCGTTTTTTCCATTTTAGTCCACCTGGCGTTACTTTATCTGATACTGCACCTGTGGTCGGGAATGAGTGATTATCGCGTCCTGGTGGTCAAACTGACCCTCATTGCGGTCATGGTTACCTTGAGTCTGAATGTGATTAACGGCTACATGGGCGAATTTTCCTGCTCGCATCCCGGATTTATGGCCCTGGGCGCCTATGCAACTTCCGTTTTTACTGTCTCACTTTTTGTAAATGATAAAATCTTCGGCGCAGCTGTGCTGCCGGCAGCCATCGGACCTTTCTTTTTCCCGGTTGCGCTGTTTTTGGGCGGGGTGGCGGCATCTATTGGTGCTATGGTTGTGGCCATACCGTCATTTCGTACCCGGGGTGATTATCTGGCGATTATTTCACTGGCCTTTTTGTTTATCGTAAAGAGCTTGATTGAAAACCTGGAGGTGGTTGGCGGGCCCCGCGGTTTGGGCAGTCAGCCGGACTGGGCCAATTTGCCAGTGGTATTTTTGACCACCGTGATTTGCATCTGGGTGATCAATAACTTTGTGCGCTCTACGCTGGGAAAAGCGCTTAACGCCGTACGCGATAACGAGATGGCGGCTGATGCCATGACAGTAAATACGCGGCGCACCAAATTTGTCGCTTTTTTATTTGCCGCTTTCTGGGCGGGTGTTGCCGGCGGCTTGTTTGCGCATGTGCTGCGCTATGTCAATCCCAGCACGTTTGGTATTCAAAAGCTGGCCGAAGTATTGGCCATGGTTTATTTTGGGGGTTTAAACTCGGTATACGGTGCCATTGTGGGCGCCACCAGCATCAGCTTATTGGGCGAGGCCCTGCGGCCGCTGGAAATTTTCAAATGGATCATTATCCCCTTGCTGCTGATACTGGTGATGATCTTCCGACCGACGGGACTGATTGCCTTCAAGGAATTCGATGCCCGCAAGTTGGTACAACCAAAAGACAGAAAATCCTAATTGAGCCAAACACTCAATCAGGCGTTATTTGTCATTGGTTATTTGTTATTGGGTCTTGATATTGATGGAATGGATTTTTGGTTTTATTCCTCACAGACGATTAACGAATAACAAATAACGAATAACTCCCCATTGGGTTTTAACCAATGGGGAAAAGAAGAGGTAGCGCATGTCTATGTTAAGGGTTGAAAATATGACCCATTTTTTCGGTGGCCTGCGGGCAGTACACAATTATGATTTGGAGATCAAACCTGGTGAGGTTCGGGGGCTCATTGGACCTAACGGAGCGGGTAAAACAACGATTTTCAACCTGATTACCGGTATCTACAATCCCACTGAAGGCAATGTTTTTCTGGAAGATCACAAATTAAACGGTCGCACGCCTCACGACATTGCAGCGCTGGGCATCGGCCGCACCTTTCAAAACATGCTGCTATGGCGGCATATGACCGTTTTAGAGCATGTCAAAATGGCCCGCTATTCCAAACTTAGCTACGGTCTCATCGGCGCATTTTTCGGAACGCCCCGTCGCAACCGTGAAGAAGCCGAAAGCGAAGAAAAGGCCTATAGCCTCTTAAAGCTGTTTGGTGTCGATCAATTTGCCGACCAGTGGGTACCGAATCTGCCCTATGGTGCGCAGCGGCGGGTCGAGATGGCCCGGGCAATGGCCACGGAGCCCAAAGTGCTGTTTCTGGATGAGCCCACCGCCGGTATGAACCCGGAAGAACTGGTTCAAATGATGGACATCATTCGCCAGATCAAAGAAAAATTCAAACCAGCCATTTTTCTGATTGAACATCGCATGAAGGTGGTTATGGAACTGTGTGAACGGATCCAGACCCTGGTTTTTGGGGAAGTGATAGCGGAGGGCACACCGGAGGAAATTCAAAACAATCCCAAGGTTATCGAAGCTTATCTGGGCAAGGAGATCGTAGAGTAATGTTGTTATCCATTGAAGGGTTGCGCGTTTCCTATGGCAATATTAAAGCCCTGCACGGGCTGAATTTTGAAATTGAAGAAGGCGAAATTGTTTGTATTATTGGCGCCAATGGTGCCGGTAAAAGCACCACACTTAAAGCCATTTCGCGCATGGTTCCTGCTGATGAGGGTTCCCGTATGACCTTTCAGGGAAAGGACTTGCTTGATTACGCTGCCGATAAAGTGGTCAGCCAACTGGGTATTTCGCATGTCCCCGAGGGGCGGCGTCTGTTCGATAATTTAACGGTGATGGAAAATTTAAAACTGGCCTGCTTTGCCCGCAGAGACAATGACCAGATCAACAAAGACATTGAGCGGGTCTTTTCCATTTTTCCGCGTCTGGATGAACGGCAGGTACAAAAAGCCGGCACGCTTAGTGGTGGTGAGCAGCAAATGCTGGCGGTCGGTCGAGCCTATATGAGCGGTCGCAAGGTCATGCTGCTGGATGAGCCCTCCATGGGTTTGGCACCGCTGTTGATGATGAGCATGTTTGATGCCCTCAAGGAGATTAATAAGGAGGGCACCACCATATTGCTGGTCGAGCAAAATGCTCGTCTGGCCCTGCAATTTGCGCAGCGCGGCTACGTGCTGGAAAACGGCAATCTGGTTTTGGAGGGCTCTTCAGAGCAGTTGCTGGAGGATCCGGAGGTAAAAAAGGCCTATCTCGGCGGCTAAAACTGAGTCCCAAATCCCCATCTTTTGCCCGATACCTGTGTTACAAGCCGGCTCAAAATGCTCACGTACTATCGTGTACGCTCCACTTTTGAGCCGGCTTGCGCCTTGGTCTCGAACAAAAGCTGAGAATTTCGAACTCAGTTTACTTTTTATTATAATTGTGGTGTTTTTTCGTCGGCCTTTTGAGCACCTTAGTGTAATAGGATGAGATGCGACATCCCGCAATTTGCGGAAGCCCTCAGACAACATCTGAGTGTTTATAAGCCAGTTACCTTTTCATTTCATTCCACTGACCGATTCGGCTAAACAATCCTAAACTGCATTAGGAGATCATTTTAAATGGTTAGATCTAAATCTTATTTAACCGCATATGATTTAGCAGGTCATCGAATAATGGTAGGCTTCGTTAAGTCTTTTAAACCTATCTGGCTGGTTCTGACCCTATTGATCTTGGCGGCCTGTGCTACTTTGCCAACACCTGAAGGCAAAACACCCTCATACGCGTATGACCCGCCTCCCGATAATCGTCTGGCGGTTATGACCCGTGAATGGGTAGAGGATGTGGATCAGGGTCGCTCGGGATTTTTTAAATTGTTCCGCAATGATGATGCCATGCACTGGCGATTGTTGTTGGCGGATATGGCCGAAGAAACCCTGGATATGCAGTATTTTATCTGGAAAGCCGATGCCAGCGGCGACCTGCTTCTGGATCGGGTGGTCAAAGCGGCAGACCGCGGCGTGCGGGTGCGCATACTGGTGGACGATATTTATATCATCGGCGCCGACAAGTCTGTGGCCGCGCTCAGTCAACATCCCAATATTGAAATCCGCCTTTTTAATCCAATGCAACAGCGCACCTCCTCAATGCTGCTGTTTGTGTTGGAATACCTGGGAAATATCCAGCAACTGAATCATCGCATGCACAACAAACTGATTGTGGCCGACAATCGCTTTGCCTTAGTGGGCGGCCGCAATATTGGCAACGAATATTTTGGTCTAAACCCAAAACAAAATTTTACGGATTTCGATGTTGTGGCCTTTGGAGCGGTTGCCCAAAAAGTATCCCACTCTTTCGATATTTACTGGAACAACCAGTGGGCCTATCCGGGTGAGGCTCTGCTACAGAATTATAAGAACCGAGAACTTTTACCGCAACTGCGCGAAGAATTGCAGGAGGAGCTGGATAAAAAGGAGTGGAAGCTGGTTGAATTTCAGCAAAATAATCCTGACACAAAAACGCTGCTGGCCAGGCTGGAACAGAGAATGAAAGGCGGCACGGCCAGCGTTATATATGACGAACCATTGGTCGGTGAAAAAATACCACCGATGCAGTTGATCGAAACCTTAGGAGAGCTGACGGTCAACGCCAAACATGAGTTGTTGATCTCAACGCCTTATTTTATTCCCCATGAAGATTTTTATAATGATGTGCCGATTTTGATATCAAAAGGTGTTCGCGTTGTAGTGCTCACCAATTCACTGGGTTCGACCAATCATCCCATCGTTCACAGCGGGTACAAAAAACACCGCAAAAATGTGATCGAAATGGGCGTTGAGCTTTTTGAAATGCGGCATGATGCCTCTGCCAGAGGAAAGTTTGACACGCCTCCGGTGAAATCAAGAGCATTCGGTCTGCATGCCAAATACATGGTCATCGATCGCCAGGTCTCTTTTGTGGGGTCACTGAATCTGGACCCGCGTTCCATTTATATTAATACCGAAATGGGTATTATCATCGATAGCACAAAGCTGGCCGAAGCCATTGCTTTGGAATTCGAAGAAGAATTGAAGCCGGAAAATTCCTGGCAGGTTCTGCTCGATGAGAAAGGCCGTCTGTACTGGAAAGCGGGGGACACGATCCTTCGCAGGGAGCCGGCACGTAATTCTTGGCAGCGTATTCAGGCCTGGTTTTTTGGGTTATTTGATCTTGATGACCAGCTATAACCTGGGATTTGCATGAAAATAGATGAGAATTTTTCATTATGCTAAAATTGATTGGTATCTTTTTTATTTCTCATCTATTTTCACCCGGTGGGCGCGTCGCAGGCTTCCATCGGTCCGCCTCAGGCGGATTATTAAGGACGAGGCATCCGCCTGAGGCGGCTAGCCTCGTCCTTAAATGCCTTGCATATGAAAGTTTCCGACTCGTGCAAAATTTGCGTCTACCTGGTTTTTGCATGAAAATCATTGATCCGACCCAAAAATCTTAAGTGGAATGCTAGTGAATGAAACACTTGGTTGTTCTTTTTTTTGCTCTTTACCTATCCGTTTCCGGCTGCGTGAGTATACCGGATAACCTGACGGTGGAAAACCAGCCGCACAAATTCGATCTGATACCCGCTGAAGACCTGTGTCAGCCTGAATCTGCCTACTTTCCTCAGCTGTCAACGCCGGTAAGGAGCATGGGCACCAAGGCCTCTATTTTCCGTTTGTTGAGCTGGAATATCCAAAAAGAAAACCGAGCAGGCTGGGAAAAGGATCTTGAGCGCCTTTCGCAAAATGCAGATATCCTCTTAATTCAAGAGGCTCATCTAACTGATGAACTCAAAACCTGGTTGAATCGCAAGCCCTATTATTGGCATTTGGTGACGGCCTTTGAATACCATGATATAAAGACAGGGGTCTTGACGGCTGCGAACAGTGAACCTGATTTTATCTGCCCCCAAAGGGCGGCGGAGCCTCTGATCCGTTTTCCTAAAACCATATTGATCACGCGCTATCCGCTGGCACATAGCCATCACTCTCTGATGATCGCCAATGTTCATATGATCAATTTTGCGCCGGATCTTACCGCATTTCGTAAACAGGTGCGCCAGATGACAGAAGTTTTGAGCGATCATGAGGGCCCCATGATTGTAGCGGGTGATTTTAACACCTGGAGTGAAGAACGCATATCGATTATTGAAACAGAAGCCGGACGTCTGGCGCTTGTGCCTGCAAACTTCAAAACCGATGCGGCCCGTAAGGTATTCGGCTACACGGTGGATCGTATATACTATCGTGGATTGACGCTTGAAGAGGCGGTGGTGGTCGAAGTCACTTCCTCGGATCACAATCCTCTAAAGGTTGCATTCAGGCTACAAGGTGACGGCGACTAAGGTCGTTTTGCTTATTCTGATGTTTTCTTATCCTCTTCTGCCTTTTTGAGCATCTCTGCAGGGTCTTTCATAATTTGCTTTATCTGACTGTCGGAAAGCAGAAACGGGTAGTCGCTGCCGGAAGAGACTGCCGGATAGTTATCAGCATCATTTTCAAGCTTGGCAAAAATATCCAGCTGGTGTTCCTGTATTCCATTTAGCCTCACCATATAGATTGGCTCTGAAAATGAATCCTTTTTGCGATCATCGATATACCCGGTGCAATTAAGGCTGCTCAGTGTGGTTAGCAGGCGACTGAGGTTCTGCTCGTTGATGCTTTTTCCGTTGCGGTCCTGCCATTCAAATTTGACGGCAACCGGTGAGGATGCGTCTGTTTTTTCGAGCTGGGATGCCGCCGGTTGCACCGGCACCTCATTGCGAACCAATTCGACCGCTGTCTGCTCTTTTGTAATGTGAACCAGCTGAATATCAGTGGGTTTAAAAGACAAAACACTGCGGTCGCGCAGGTTGTCCAGTGTCTGATCAAATTTGCTGCGAAAATTGTCGTTGGCATGAAAAACGCGAGTGTCATCAGCGAGTTTGACAAAGGTATGCCGAAATGAAGGGGCGGCTTTGCCGATATCCAAATTTCGTACAAGCGCATCGTCCTGCCAGGCTTTAGCAATGAGGCGTCTTTCCGGATTCAAGTCATAGCGCTGGTAATCCTTTGATTCCGACACCAAGGCAGCCAGGGAAAGGGTTTCAAAAACTGCTAAAATGCTATTGACCTTGTTGATGTCAGCCAAATATCCTTTAGGCTCAAGGTGCCATTGATTGTCTTTCTTTTTTAAAATAATCGTATCGTTTTCTTTTGATATTTCAATTTTGGTAATATTGCCGGGGTCGAGTTTAGCGAGTGTCGGTAGCTGATAATGGGTGCGATCGCCGCTGCGCGTAAAAAGATAGACGCATAATGCGATGATGATCAGGATAAGAATGATATACTCTTTCTTGACTTTCATATTTTAGCTTTCTGTACTCTAAGTTTCATCATTTTGGATTCTATTACCAAAGTGTCAGGTTTCGGGTGTCAGTGAAATTGAAATATCTGAAACCTGACACCTGACACCTGAACCGCCTCAGGCGGAACTTATGACTTTTGGAACATCACCTGAATATTCTTCTTACGGGCATGCCGGCGAAACCATACCGCGATGCCAAAAACCACAACGAGCGCTGGCAGACCGACAATATTCAACGTTTTAACGAATGTTCGGGTTGAGGCCGCTGCATCATCCAGGGGATTAAACCGCTGCTGTTTGCCGCGCATAACGGCGATGTCCTCGCGGCCGTTCAAATAATCGATGACATTCAGGATATAAGTTGCATTCGGCCCCCTGCCGCCGGCATCCAGTATATTGTCTCTGAGCATATCACTTGAAGCCATCAGAAAGATTTTTCCGGGTTTGCCTTTGGCCAAAAATTGACCCTCGGCGGTGATTTTGGAAAGATCAATCGCAGACGCCTGATCGGATGTCTGATTATTTTCCTGCTGCTCATCCATATTCTTTTCCGGTATGGGTTTGTCGGCAAAGTAACTCGGAAATTCTCCGGACAGAAAATACGCCAGCGCTTTGCTCTGCATTTCCTCATCGGATTTGGGTGGCTGCAGAAACATCGGGTTCAAGGTAATCCGACCACTCATTTCCCAAGATTTTTCTGAGGAGGATATCAGACGGGTGGCTTCGATGTTACTGGCTGTCAGACGCTCTGTATCAATCTCCAGAGGAGAGATTTTTAAGGTCACCATCCCTTTGATGTTTTTCATAAAGCTCAGTTCTTTATTGATGAACCGGTTTTTAATGATCGGCGCATAATATATGGCCCGTTCCCCACCGCCAAGTTGGGCCGGCACTTCCTGATGAAAGCAATTTTCGTCCAGAACATAAGACTGTTTAACGCGAATCCCGTAATGGCTCAGGAGTTTCTCAAGCCCGGTGTCCAATGGAACAAAGACCGTCTGCTGCCCTCCCAGACTTCTGGCCTGTTGATTGCCAGGCTGAACTTCCTGGAAGCGATCCAGGAACAGGATCAAATTCTTACCCTTCATTAAAAATTGGTCAATTTGAAACAGGCCATAATCTGAAAAAGGCTCTGTCGGGCGCGCGATAACAATCGAATGGAGATCGTCGGGTATGGATTCTGTTTCTACATTAACTGGCTTTAAAGTGTAATTTTGGGAGATCAGGGTTCGAAAATTCAGGACGGCATCCGGATTCTGACGGATGTTGGGGCCCAGTGGTGATACACCACCAATGTCCAGTGTCCCATTGCCGGCGACAAACCCCAGGTCCTGATTGATATCAATCAGGGCTTCGATATTGCGGCCAATGAGCTCTTCGACTTCCGCGATGGTCATGAGTTTATATTGGGTGCCGATAATGGGAATTTTGATCACTTGCAGTAAGGGCACCACTGTGGTCCGTCCAATATAATCCATTACCATACCGATGGCGCCGTTGCCGGGCAGAATGCGCCCGTCGTCCAGAGCTGGCCATTTAACGGTCATGATATTGTGTTGTTTAACTGCTGCGGCTAGGCTTTCATCAGCGCTGGGATCGAAAAATTCGAAATCAAGTTTATTGTAGTTTTTTTGATTTAACTGGGCGACCATCTCCTTGATATCTTCAGGAAACTTCGCAAGGTTTTTCAGGCCGATATAAGATGCGATTTGATTCAGCGAGGAAGATAAAAACAGTTTAATCTGAATATTGTCTTCTATCCTCAACAGCGCACTGATCTTATTATTCAACTTTTGGATGGCGGTTGTCAGATTGTATTCGAGACCTTCTGTTGTCGCTATTGTCGGAATGCGCTCAATGAGATCGCCGTGGATGACCACTAGCCCCATATAGGCGCGTTGAAATTTAACCTCATCTTTTTCAATGGCCTGAATCTGAACAGGATGAATGCCATAATTGTTTGCCAGCTTCTGGTTTTCCTGGCTTTCCTCGGACAATTCACCTTCCTCGGCGCTGACGTCATGAAAGCTGTAGTTAAAGTAGTGATTGGCATTAATGGCATATTCTTCGAGCAGATCGTGCAAATAGCGTTCGGTATTGTTATGCGGAGCAGGCAGGTTTTTTGTAAAAAAGACTTTTACGGTCAGCGGTTCGCTCAGAGTTGATACCACCTTCTTGCTGGCATCGGAGATCGAGTACATTTTATTGGCACTCAGGTCGAGTCTGAAAAATAGGGTAGTACCGGCGATGTTAACCAATACGATGACAATCAAATAGATTAAAAACTTAATGTATGTTTCCGAACCTTTTTTTAACGGCATAATGATCTCCTTACTGCTTTGCACGTAAAGCCAGATAGGCCGCATATAGGCCGATAAAGCAAACGCTAACAAAATAGAGAATGTCACGGCTATCGATGATGCCTTTGGCGATATTTTGAAAATGGAAATCAGCCCCCAGATAGGCAAAAAAACCTAATAATGACTGGGGAATGAAGTGGAGTAATTTGTCAATCAACGTCAATGCAAAGCAGATGGCCAAACCAATAATGAAGGCAATGATCTGATTGCGCGTCAGTGCCGATGCAAACAACCCGACGGCTGAGAATGCAGCGCCCAATAAAATAGCACCCATATATCCACCGATCACAGGTCCCCAGTCCAACGGGCCCATCAAAGAGACGGTCAGCGGATAGGCAAAGGTGGGCACCAACATCGCAATGATCATCGCTACACTGGCAAAGAATTTGCCGAGGATGACATCCCGAGCGGTCACCGGCATCGTCAATAAAATTTCATCAGATCCCACATTTAATTCTTCAGATATGAGGCGCATGGTAATGGCCGGAATGACAAAAGCAAAAATAACCGGTAATAGCGCATAAAATGTTCTTAAATTCGCCTGGTTGAACAGGAAAAAGGTCGCAAAAAAGAACCAACCGGTTACCAGCAGAAAAATTGAAATAACGATATAGGCAATCGGGGAGATAAAATAAGCGTTAAACTCCCTGCGAAAAATATGAACCACCTGATGCATGTTAGTTCTCCTTGGTGAGTTCGCGAAAAATGTTTTCCAATGACTGGGTTTCCTGATGAAACGCCAAGAGAATCCAATCGGTTTCTTTTATCCGGCCATAGACCTGTGGCCGCAAATCCTTTGTGGAGGGGTAACTGAGGCTGACGTTCAGGATGCCGTCGGTTTCAGATAACCACGTGATCTCATCCAGCCCTTTGATACTTGCAAGTTTTTGCTGCACGGTTTTGAAATCTGTGTTTTGAACACTCAGATTCATAATGTTTTTGCCTCGTGTGGATTGTTTCAGGTTTTCAGCACTGCCATCTGCTACAATTTTGCCCTGGCTGATGATGACAATACGGTCGCAGGTAGCTTCTGCCTCACTGAGAATGTGTGTTGACAGGATGATCGTTTTTTCTTTGCCGATTGCCTTGATGATTTTTCGAATTTCAACAATCTGGTTGGGATCAAGGCCTGAGGTCGGTTCATCCAGGACCAAAACTTCCGGGTCATTCATCATGGCATGAGCCAACCCCACGCGTTGTTTGTATCCTTTGGAAAGCTCACCGATCGGCTGGTGCATAACCTCATTGATACCGCACAGGTCCGCCAAGTGACGGATGCGCTCAGATTTTTTGGAACCATCAATTTGCCGGATCGCTGCCACGTAATTCAGATAATCGAAGACCAACATATCATGATATAACGGGGCAGATTCCGGCAGATAGCCCAATATTTTTTTTATTTCTAAAGTGTGTTTATCAATACGGTATCCTTTGACATGGATATCTCCCGAGCTGGGGTGCAAGTATCCGGTGAGCATTCGCAGTGTGGTGGTTTTCCCTGCCCCATTAGGGCCCAATAACCCAAGGATTTCACCTTTTTGAATCTCGAAATTAATCTGATCCACAGCGCAAAGCGTGTGATAATACTTGGTAAGGTTTTCGACTTGAATCATGGATATCTCCCATTTGGATTGCATTCATTGCCAGAGCAAGTGGCTATAAAAAAACAAAGCATCATTGTCAAGACCGGTGCAAATATTCAGTCGGCCGCTTCAACTCCAAAAATTTAATGGGATGGTGGCGCAGGCAGGTGGATTAAACCGATCCATCGTACACAACCAATAAAACCTGGAAAATTTATTTGCTAAAACATAGAAAAGATGAGAAATAGATTTATCTTAGGTTTACTGGAAATCTGTATCCCGCTATATGGTTTAGCAGAAATTCTATTACAATAATGCCATTTTTGCAAGTCGTCCAACGAATGAAGCAGCGCCTTATGCTTACCAAATAAAAGCGCTATCATTAAACGGCTCCTGTTCTTACCGTAGCGCTGGGTAAAAACAAACGACAATTGCCATGTCACAGCGTTTTGAAAGGAGTTATCTAAATGACTCGCCGCAACGGTGCCAATAAATGGTTAACCTTCGCCTCTGTTTTGATCATTGTTGCCATCATGATCGGATTAATCAGCGTCGCCTTTGATTTTGGGGCAAATAGCGCATATGCCAAAGAAACACAGTATTTTAACGCACCTGCCAGTTTCAATCGATTGGCAGTGATGGTCAGCCCAGCAGTGGTCAACATCCGAACGGTGAAAACCATTAAAGGCGGCGGGCCGGTTTTTCGCCAATTTCAGCGCGACCCCTGGGGTAAAGAGGGCCCCTTCAAAGATTTTTTTGAGCGGTTTTTTGGTGATGAAAACCAAAGAGAATTTAAACAGCCCAGCCTTGGGTCTGGATTTATCATCGACAAAGCCGGGTTTGTCGTCACCAATAATCATGTCATTGAAGATGCGGACCAGATAAAAGTAAAGCTCAAAGACGAACGTGAATTTAATGCCACAATTGTCGGCCGAGACCCCAATACCGATATTGCCCTGCTTAAGATCGAGTCTGATGAGAAATTTGCCACGGTAAAACTCGGCAATTCCGACCAACTTCAAGTGGGACAATGGGTCGTGGCCATCGGCAGCCCATTCGGACTTGAGCAAACAGTCACAGCTGGAATCGTCAGTGCCAAGGGACGTGTGATCGGGTCAGGCCCTTATGATGACTTCATTCAAACCGATGCCTCCATCAATCCAGGCAACAGTGGGGGGCCGCTGCTGAATATGCAGGGTGAAGTGGTCGGCATTAACACAGCCATTGTCGCCACCGGCCAGGGAATTGGTTTTGCCATTCCTATAAATCTGGCCAGGGATATTATCGTAGCGCTTAAAGAGGAAGGTGAGGTTACCCGGGGATGGCTCGGGGTCGCCATCCAGGATTTAAGTGCTGAGATGGCCGAATACTATAATGTCGAGAGCAAGAAGGGCGTATTTGTAGCCGATGTTTTTGATGGTGATCCGGCAGATAAAGCAGGGATTAAGCCTAAAGATATTATTCTGACCGTAAATGGTGAAAATATTACTACTAGCCGTCAGTTGACCAGCATCATCGCAAAAATTCCGGTCAATGACAGGGCTAAGATAAAGTTACTGCGCAACGGCAAACAAAAAACGGTCAGCGTCAAAATTGCCAAGCGTCCTGAGGAAAGATTGGCCAGGCGGGGGCCTACCCCCGAGCAGACCGAAGAATTTGGCATTCGGGTATCAGACCTGACACCTGAAATCGCCCAACGTTTTAACATTGATGAAAGCGTCGGTGTTATCGTCACCCAGGTGGCAACCGGTAGTAAAGGCGATGGCGCGGATGTGCGAGTTGGTG
The DNA here is from genome assembly GCA_030066985.1 of Desulfobacterales bacterium. Taxonomy (NCBI): domain Bacteria; kingdom Pseudomonadati; phylum Thermodesulfobacteriota; class Desulfobacteria; order Desulfobacterales; species Desulfobacterales bacterium. Next base: position 113,824 of record JASJAN010000005.1, on the reverse strand, counting down.
ATATTATCAAAGAGATCAATCGTAAACCGGTCAAAAATGTTGCAGGCTATAAATCTCTATTGCGCCAAATTGAATCTGGTGAATCGGTTAATTTGTTTATTCTACGGCGAAATGCCGGATTTTTAGTGGCCAAGATGACCAAGTAATCGGGGGAATCGGGAATTTTAAACCAAGTATCTGTTGGCGGGCTTGGAGGGGTCAAATTTTTAGGTGTCAGTGTTCAGGTGTCAGGTGTCAGCAAAAAGAGGACTGAAGGCAGAAAACAGAAGACAGATATGTTGATCCATCCATCATTCGTATTTATCGTCTGACTTTTGTTGTCTTGCTTCTGTCTTCTGACACCTGAACACTGACACCTGAAACCTGCAGACTAATCACTAATCGTCTTACTCAAATCCGGGATGGTCTTTGGTTTGCCGCGTTCCATATAGCGACTATCGTTGCCGCGAGCGGTGACATTTTCATAGACACCGTCGTCTCTTCTAACCAGCTTGGTAAAGCCCATGTCGCGCAGTTCGCTGTTGGTTTTTGGGCAGCTGATATTGATTTTCGATATTATTTTTCGCACCGCTTCGCCACATTGGGGACATTGCGTTAATTGATCATCCTTTAAGGTTTGTTGAACATCAAACACCTTCCCCAATTTGCACTCTTGCTGAACATGTTCATACTCATATGTTGGCATATTTTTCTCCGGTTACCGTCCGATGTCATTCTGGATAGGGCTGGACTTCTCGTTCAGGCGCCCCATCACAAACACGCAAACCTGATAATAAAATTATAAATGGAATTGAAATTCTGTCAAGCATTTGATGCCCGTTCTCCACTCGACTGACCTGCTCGCAAGTTCATCTTAACCCCCTAAAGTTTTTTCAAAAGCAGCCGATAGCGGTAATGGGCTTGAGTGCGCATCTGCGCATACATGAGCTTCATAACCGTGGTCATGTTACGAACTGCTGTTAAATTAGCGTCATAAATGCCTGTACAACAAGGTCTCCAAAATTCGCATGCTGATGAATAAGGTCAGGGTAAACAATTATGAGTAACGCACAGCCGATTGAACAACCGGACATCAAACTGAAGATCAAAGAAGCTGAAACCTGTCATTCCATGGGGATGATTCAAGAGGCGCTCACCATTTATGAAGAAGTGCTATCTCTATCATCCGATGGGGAAGATGCGGCCAATGGTAGTTTAAAAAATAAAATCGGTAACTTGCGCAAAGAATTAGAGCTGAGAGAGATGGCCGAAAATCAGGGGCTTTCGGCCGAAGATATATCGCTGTTTAGAAAAAACCTGTCATTACACGATGATGTGCCGACGATACTAGACGGAGCACGGGCGCTGAAAGAACTCGGGCTGCTTGAGGAGGCGATTGTCGAATATGAGAAGCTGCTTGAATTTGATTTTGGAAAATCCGATTACTCAAAACTGGATTATTCCCCCGCCCAGATCGTGGTTGACTATTTAACTTGTTTGCTGCAAACCCAACAGGCGCAAGCAGTTGTCAAAAAAGCGATGAAGGTTATTTATCAGCACAACTTGAATGATAAAGAAACCGCCAAGATTCAATTCTGGCTGGGCAATGAGATGGAAAGTAGGGAGCAGCGCGACCAGGCCCTTGAGCTGTATGAAACCGCAGCTAAAATTGATCCGAAGAATCAAGAAATTTCAGCTAAAATCGATGCTTTGAAATCGAGTATGTCAACCAGTTCAAGATATGATTATTTGCTGCGAAACAAAATGGTTACAACCAATCAGCTCCAAGATGCACTGGCGATCTCCAAGAAAGCGGGCAAAAGCGTTGAATTTGTTTTAACCGATCGCTTTAAAGTTAAAAAGGAAGAAGTGGGCAAATCCCTGTCCCTGTTTTATGGGTTACCGTTTCGCAGTTTTGATCCGGATATCATCGTTCCGGTGGAACTCACCAATAATTTGAAAAAGTCATTTTTGCTGTATTATATATGGGTCCCGCTAAAATGGACGAAAAAAGGTGTCGAGATTTTGGTCGACGATCCCAAGGATCTGCGGAAAACAGACCACATTAAGGCCTTGATGCCGAATCAGAAGATTAATTTCGCAGTGGGGTATAAAGAGGACATTGAAAGCTATATCAATCACTTCTTTGATCCAAAAGTTGAGAAATTAACCGAAAATGCATATGAAGATCTGGATGAAATTATACCGGATATTTCATTTGAAGAAGAAGAGGAGATTGAGGAGGACTTAACGGGCTTGGATGAGTCTTCCAGCCAGGTGGTCAAATTTGTCGATCAGGTATTGGTGACCGCCTTTCGAAACAAAGCATCCGATATCCACATTGAGCCATCGTTGATCACGCGCAAGACGACCATACGCTTTCGCACCGACGGGGTCTGTCATGAGTATATCCAGGTGCCCAATGCCATGGCACCGGCCATTGTATCGCGGCTCAAGATCATGGCAGATCTTGACATCGCCGAACGCCGTCTGCCCCAGGACGGGAAAATACGCTTCAAGCGCAAAGGCATCCAGGAATTTGAACTGCGGGTTTCGACCATGCCCACCGCCGGAAGATTTGAAGATGCGGTTTTGCGTATTTTGACAAAATCCGGGATGCTAAAATTGGATGAACTTGGGCTGAGTGAGCGCAATCTAGAGGTCCTGCAACGGTGCATCCTACGGCCTTATGGTCTCATTTTGTGCGTGGGTCCGACAGGTTCAGGAAAAACAACGACCCTGCATTCCGCGCTGGCGAGCATCAACGAGCCGGGTGTCAAAATTTGGACAGCTGAGGACCCGGTTGAAATTACCCAGGCCGGATTGCGTCAGGTGCAGGTGAAACCCAAAATTGGTTTGGATTTTGCCAGGATCATGCGCGGCTTTTTGCGCCTTGACCCGGATATTATCATGATCGGAGAAATGCGGGATCGCGAAACAGCCGCTACCGCCATAGAGGCCTCTCTAACCGGTCACTTGGTGCTATCTACGCTGCATACCAACAATGCCCCCGAGACCTTGACGCGGCTGCTGGATATGGGGATCAATCCGCTGAACATTGCCGACTCATTCCTGGCGGTGTTGGCGCAACGTCTGGTCAGAAGATTGTGCACTGAATGCATCGAGACGTATCACCCAAAACAAGAAGAGTTTAACTACATTATTCAGGACTATGGGGAAAAGCCTTTCCAGGAGCTGGGGGTCGATTACAATACCAACTTCAAATTGCATCGATCAATTGGTTGTGAAACATGCAATGGGTCCGGTTATAAAGGGCGGATGGGCATACATGAATTAATTGAGGGCACTCCGGAAATAAAAATACTGATCAAAAGACAGGCAACATCTCAAGACCTGGCGAAACAGGCCATCAAAGATGGGATGACGACATTGAAACAGGATGGTGTTCACAAAGTTTTTGAGGGCACCTCTGATATGCGTGAAGTGCGCCGGGTCTGTATCGAATAAACGTTAAAGGGGATCGAAATGTCAAAAACAGCATTGGTGGTGGATGCGGATTATTTTTTTGTCGAATTTGTCAGCGAACTGCTCACAAAGCGGGGCTATGACGTCACCAAGGCCTATGATGGCAAAGATGGTATCTCTAAGCTAGAGGACTTGCCGCATGATGTGATGTTTGTGGATCTGGTGATGCCCAAAGTCGATGGTAGTCAGTTTATTGATTATGTGCGGCTTAAGTATGGTCCCAACCATTTTCCAATTGTAGCGCTGTCGGGCGTCATGGTTGAGCAACTTGGCAGGCTCAATGAAATAGGGGCCAACTATTATATGGCCAAAGGGCCGATTGACAAACTGGCTGTCCAATTGAATGGACTCATGGCTGAAATTGAGACGCAACCTCAACCCTCATCTGACCGGACTCAAATAAGACAAACCGGCGGTGTTTATCCCAGACGCGACGCTGTTGGCTTGCTCGACGCCTTAAAATTTCATCAAGCGGTTATTGAAAGTCTGGCCGTGGGGGTTGTGGTGGTTGACATTGATGGCCGTATCGTAAATGTAAATCCCGCAGCATTTGAGATTATTGGCAAATCCCCGACAGAAGTTCTTAATCATCCGGTGGGTGAAATTTTCCCGGCTGAGGCAAAGTCCAAACTGGGTAACGCCCTAAAGCAGGCGGCGCAACTGTCTGAAAAATCCAAAATAAGCTTTCTTTCAGAGTTTGATCAGCGCATGATCCGCACGAGTGTATCAACAATAGCGCAACCGGCCGGCGATGTCGGTTGGGTTCTTTCTCTGGAAGATTCTTCTGTAAGCTGAATACCCAACAAAGGTTGTATGCCCTTTTCATCCAACCCACTTGATAGGTGTATCTTAGCCCTCCAGAATTGTTTATCACCTTTTGAACTCCTGCGTTGAATCCACTTGAAGCAAACGGTTTTATCTGGTAAGAAGTCAAATTTAAACACAATTCCGTTCGAGCTGATACGCGTTTCTGACAGCCTTATCAGATCAAGGGGGTTTTATGGTACGGGTGGGTATTGTGGGGGCAACCGGTTATGCCGGTGCAGAACTGGTCAGAATTCTTAGTAATCACCCCCAGGTAAAACTGACTGTTTTGACTTCGCGTCAATTTGCCGGGGTGCAATTCGACCGGGTTTACCCGGCAATGGCTGGATACGTCGATCTGACCTGCGATGAGCTGGATCTCGAAACGGTGTGTCAAAAGGCCGACATTGTATTTTTGGCGCTGCCTCACCAATTGCCCATGGCCCTTGTTCCGCAATTTCTCGAGCGCGGTGTTCGCGTGGTGGATTTATCTGCTGACTTTCGCTTTAGTGATGTTGCCGTATATGAATCTGCCTACCAGCAGCATACCGCTAAGGATTTGCTCAAACAGGCCGTTTACGGTCTGAGCGAGATCTATTTTGAAGACATCCAATCTGCTGATTTGATCGGTAATCCAGGTTGTTACCCCACCAGCACCCTGTTGCCACTGATACCATTGGTACGTGAAAATTTTTTGGATATTGATAGCATCGTTGTTGATGCCAAATCAGGGGTCAGCGGAGCCGGCAGGTCTTTAGCGATAACCAGCCATTTTTGCGAAGTCAATGAATCCCTTAAAGCTTATAAGGTTGCCAATCATCGCCACAATCCGGAAATGAATGCCATTTTAAGCCGTGTAGCCGGCCGGCCGGTCAATATAACATTCGTACCTCACCTGATCCCCATGAGCCGGGGAATGTTGACCACCATTTATGCTTCACCGAATGGCAACTTGCAAAAGGCTGATATTCGCAGCTGTTTGCAAAAGGCATATTCAGATCATGCATTTGTGCGGCTATGCCCAGATGGGCATGGGCCGGATACCCTGCATGTCAAGGGCACCAATTTTTGTGATATCGGATTTCAGCTGGATAATCGCGGTCATCGATTGATCCTGATATCTGCCATTGATAATTTGGTGAAAGGCGCTGCCGGGCAGGCGGTTCAAAATATGAATATCATGCTAGGATTCGATGAAACCACCGGTTTAAGTGCAATTCCCTATCCACTCTGATTTTCAGTTATTTGTTATTGGTTATCTGTGATGAGCTGAATCGTGCAAAATACAGTGATTAGTTATTGACTTTTTGCCTGGAATGAATTGTATGTAACAAGTATTTTCTTTATCAATAACCGATAATGAATAACTAATAACTATCCCATAAAGGAGGACAAAGATGACAGCAAAGTTGATTAAGGGAACAGAGATCCGCGAAGAAATTTTAAATGAAATTTCGGATGAAGTGAAAAAAATTAAAGAAGAGCACGGCGTTGTTCCCGGCCTGGTCACCATTTTGGTCGGGGAGAATCCGGCCTCCATTTCTTACGTCACATTAAAAATCAAGACCGCCAATCAGCTGGGCTTTAAGGAAATCCAAGATAGCCAGTCCGATGATATTTCCGAGGAAGATCTACTGGCCCTGATCGACAAGTACAACAACGATGATTCGATTAACGGAATTCTGGTACAACTCCCGCTTCCCAAACACTTGGATGAAAAAAAAGTGCTCAATGCCATCGATCCGGACAAGGATGTAGACGGATTTCATCCGGTCAATGTGGGTCGTTTAATGATTGGCGGCAAAGAGGTCAAATTTCCACCCTGCACCCCCGCCGGAATTCAAGAAATGATCGTGCGCGCCGGTGTGGAGACCAGCGGCGCCGAGGTGGTCGTCGTCGGGCGCTCAAATATCGTCGGCAAACCGATTGCCAATATGATGCTGCAAAAAGGCGATGGCGCCAACTCAACGGTAACCGTCGTACACACCCGAACCCAGGATTTGGCTGCTCATTGTAAACGGGCCGATATTCTGATTGTTGCCGCTGGTGTACCGGGTCTGGTCAAACCCGAATGGATCAAGCCGGGGGCATGCGTAATTGATGTGGGTGTAAACCGGGTGGGTGAAAAGATTAGTGAAAAAACGGGCAAGAAAATTGCCATCCTAAAGGGCGATGTCGATTTTGATGAAGCCAAAGAGATTGCGGGTTCGATAACCCCGGTGCCCGGCGGCGTGGGCCCCATGACCGTAACCATGTTGATGAAAAACACGCTGAAGTCTCTCCGGTTTAAGCTGGGTTTGGCATAATTGGCAACCGGTAAAAAAAGCTAAAGTTTGCCGACTACAAGCCGATATACAATCCAGACACGATTATTTATATATTGACAAATAAATTGCACCCTAATATATTGTTTTTAGGACAATTTTGTTTATTGAAAGGGCAAAGTCACCGAAAGATGGCGGCGCAAAACCATGGGTCTAAAGCCAAGCGGCTAAGACTGCCAGGTTGCCAATATTGCTTAACGAGAACGCTTTTGGGTGATCAGGCCTAAAGGCGTTCTTTTTTCGTTTGATCTTTTGGGGTATGAAAAAAAGATACGGTTGACTGAACGCAAAACCAATAGGCGCCAACAGCCTTGACAGGCCTGCTGAGGATATGATACCAAACAATCCCAAAATGCCTGTCGCCCAGCCGTCTCACTCATACCCATTGGCTCCAATCGCTCCCGGGTTGTATACGGGGTTGAATGGGGAATATTAAAAAACCAGGGCAAATTAAAAATCTGTTTTAAGGTATACCGCTATGCGAAAGAAAATTTCTTTTGTTGTTCTCAGCAACAGCGGGGCGCCAGCTAAGCAATTCTGCGCCTCAAAAACCGTCATCCGATTGGCGGGTGTATTGCTACTCGCCTGCTTTGCGCTTTTTGGTTATGTCGTCTACGATTATTTTCAGCTTAAACATACCACCCAGCACTTAGAGTCACGTGAGGTGTATCTGACCAGTGAACTGGGCGAAATTCAAAGCCAGCGCAAGCAGATTCAAGAGTTTGCCAATGAGATCAATTCGTTAAAAAGCAAACTGGTGGCGCTCAACAATTTTGAAACCAAAATTCGCATCATCGCCAATATCGAAAAAACCAACGAGTCGAACAATATATTCGGTGTCGGCGGCTCTGTGCCTGAAGACCTGGATGCGCGTTTGCCCCTCATGGAAAAACACACCGGTTTAATACGTGATATGCACGAGCAGATTGATGAGCTCAACCGGGCCTCAATTCAGCAGCAATATGAATTTGAATCCCTGCTCAAATCCCTTGAAGATCAGCAAAACCTTTTGGCTTCTACACCTGCAATTCGTCCCATTTCAAGCGCCGAAAAGTCCTGGGTAACCTCAAAATTCGGATTCCGGCGATCGCCTTTCACCGGACAGCGGGAATTTCACCAAGGACACGACATCTCTGCGCGGGAAGGCACTCCTATCATGGCGACGGCTGATGGTGTGGTCATTTTTGTGGGACGCAAGGGATTGCTGGGCCAAACAATTGTTGTCGATCATGGCCACGGAATGGTGACCCGCTACGGACATTGCCAAAAGTTTCTCAAAAAGCGCGGCGAAAAAGTCAAACGCTGGGAACCCATTGCGCTGGTTGGCAATACCGGCCGCAGCACTGGCCCCCATGTGCACTATGAAGTGCGTCTGAACGGTATTCCCGTCAATCCAACAAAGTACATCTTAAACTGATACGCACGCAGCGGCCTCTATCCCTATCTTTGATTCGGTTGGCGCTACTATCCGTACACCCTCGGCTTTACCTGCTGGCCGCCTATAGCATACGCCAACACGACATTGAATGTACCTGCTGCCCTTGCATCTGATGCTTACCGCCATTATATTTGAAGCAATCCTGATAATCATCCTGAGCTGATTTTGTTATTGAGACATACCTCAGATTTGGTATAATTCACTCCAAGAGATCATTTTCTTTAAATCAATGGAATCAGAAAGTCATTTACGAAATGATACTTAACGCATTAACAAAAGTTTTCGGCAGTAAAAACGAACGGGAAATAAAGCGGATTCAGCCTCAGGTTGAACGGATCAATGCCCTTGAACCGGCTGTTCAGGCCATGAGTGACGATGAACTCAAAGCGCAGACAGCCAAATTCAAAGAGCGCATTGATCAGGGCGAATCCCTTAACGACCTGTTGCCGGAGGCCTTTGCGGCTGTCAGAGAAGCATCCTTAAGGACTTTGAACATGCGACACTTTGATGTCCAGTTGATCGGGGGCATCGTGCTGCATGAAGGCAAGATCGCAGAAATGAAAACCGGTGAGGGCAAGACACTGGTGGCGACGTTACCGGCGTATCTAAATGCGCTGACCGGAAAAGGCGTGCATATTGTTACAGTCAACGATTATTTGGCCCGACGGGATACCGAATGGATGGGTCACATCTATCAGTTTCTGGGTTTATCAATGGGCACCATCGTCCATGGATTGGATGATGCCGAGCGCCTGGCGGCTTACGCTGCTGACATCACCTATGGGACCAACAACGAGTTTGGTTTTGATTACCTCAGGGACAACATGAAATTTGACCACAAATCACTGGTCCAGCCGCATCATAATTTTGCCATTGTTGATGAGGTTGACAGCATTCTGATCGATGAAGCGCGAACGCCATTGATTATTTCTGGTCCGGCTGAAAAGTCTACCGATCTTTATTATCAGGTAAACGGTCTGATTCCGAGGCTTTCCGCCGATCAGCATTACAGGATCGACGAAAAAGCGCGCTCGGCAACTCTTAGCGAAGATGGTGTTGCCCGATGTGAGCAGTTGCTGAAAGTGGATAACCTCTACGATCCGCGCTACATCGAATTGCTGCACCATATCAACCAGGCATTGAAAGCGCATACCTTGTTCAAGCGTGACGTGGATTACATCGTCAAAGATGGCGAAGTGATCATCGTTGACGAATTTACCGGTCGCCTGATGCCGGGCCGTCGTTACAGCGAAGGGCTGCACCAGGCCCTGGAGGCCAAAGAGGGCGTAAAAATTGAAAATGAAAACCAGACGTTGGCCACAATCACCTTTCAAAATTATTTCCGCATGTACGACAAGCTCGCCGGCATGACCGGCACCGCCGATACCGAGGCGGCCGAGTTCAAAAAGATTTATGATCTGGATGTAATGGTGATTCCTACCAACATGCCGATGATTCGGGATGATTTTCCAGATGCGATTTACAAAACGCGTAAAGAAAAGTTTGATGCAGTCTTAGATGAAATTAAGGAATTGAACGCCAAGGGCCAACCGGTTCTGGTCGGCACGATATCGATAGATGTTTCCGAAAACCTGAGCAAGAAGCTAAAGAAAAAAGGCATCAATCATTCGGTGCTGAATGCCAAAAATCATGAAAAAGAAGCCGAGATCATCGCTATGGCCGGGCAACCAGGCTCTGTCACCATTTCAACGAACATGGCCGGACGCGGCACGGATATTGTTCTGGGCGATGGTGTAACCGATGTTGGCGGGTTGCATATTATCGGCACTGAGCGCCATGAAAGTCGCCGAATCGACAACCAGCTGCGGGGACGTTCCGGCAGACAGGGCGATCCCGGGTCTTCACGATTTTACTTGGCTCTAGAAGATGACTTGCTGCGGATTTTCGGCGGTGAGCGCATCACCGGAATTATGGAAAAGCTGGGTATGCCCGATGGCGAACCGATCGAGCACAATATGATCAGCCGCGCGATTGAAAATGCGCAGGGCCGTGTTGAGGGGCACAATTTTGAAATTCGCAAACAGCTGCTTGAATATGATGATGTTATGAATCAGCAGCGGGAAGTTATCTATCGGCAACGCCGCGAAGCCTTAGACGGAAAAAGCTTAAAACCCGTTATCATTGAGATGATTCGAGAAAAAGCCGAAGATATCGCTGCTGAAATGTTTGGCGAAGAAGTCGTATCTGGAGAATGGGATTTAAAGGCGATTCGGAGCGCCGCCTTTAAACAGTTCAATTTTTATCTGAATGTTGATGGCGAGGACGCGCTGGAGGACCTCGGACAAGAGGGACTGGCGGGTTTGATTTTTGAAGGTGCCCAATCGCTTTACAACGAACGTGAAGCAGCCATCGGATCAGAGGATTTTCGGCAATTGGAGCGCGTGGTGATGCTGCAGACCGTTGACAATCTTTGGAAGGATCATCTGCTGTCTATGGACCATCTGAAAGAAGGTATCGGCCTGAGAGGCTACGCCCAGCAGAATCCGTTGCTGGTTTATAAAAAGGAAGGCTTTGAGATGTTTAATGAGATGATTGCCCGGGTAAAAGAAGAAACCCTGGGGATATTGTTTCGCATCCAGATCGAAGAGCCTAAAAAGATTGATGACCTCCGGGCACCCAAAGAACAGAAACTGTCCTTTTCAGGGGGAGAGGGGCCCGCTAAGCCAAAACCAGCCCAGCGAAAAGCCAAAAAGGTCGGTCGGAATGCGCCCTGTCCTTGTGGCAGTGGTAAGAAATACAAAAAATGTTGCGGTCGCTAAGCACTTTCAAAACAAAATTTTTTGTGACCCTTTACAAGCAATGATTCAGATGATTATTATACTTGCAGACTATAGTCTGAATCCGACGATTATGGCACCTTGAATTGCACTCTGCAGGGCATTGGGGCGTAATTCTTCAGAGAGTGTTTCTATGGGTGACTTTAATACTGAGTTGGAAGAAAGTGTTCGTTCAAAGAAAGAGCAGAAGGTTAAGGAACCACCCATGTATAAGGTTCTGCTTTTGAACGATGACTACACCACCATGGATTTTGTCGTTGAAGTGCTCAGGTTTGTGTTTAATAAATCGGTCACTGACGCAACCCAGATTATGTTAAACGTACACCGTAACGGGTTCGGACTGTGTGGAATATATCCATTTGAAGTAGCGGAAACCAAAGTCAATACGGTTGAAGCGCTCGCGCGTGAAAGAGGCTTTCCGTTGAAATGCACCATTGAAAGAGAGTAAATCATGATCAGCAAGGAACTCAGCGCAACACTCGGATTTGCCGTCAAGGAAGCCAAAAAAAGACGCCACGAATACGTCAGTATCGAACATATTTTATTTGCCATTCTCAACGATCCCAACGGGGTTGAAATCGTCGAAAACTGCGGCGGCGATGTTGAAAATCTTCTGGATGCGCTTGAAAACTTTTTTCAAGAAAAAATTGAGCGTATCCCGGAAGGCAATGACTATGTGCTGCAGCAGACCATCGGGTTTCAGCGAGTTATCCAGCGGGCCGTCAACCATGCGCGATCAGCCGAGAAGCAGGAAGTGGCCGTTGCGGATGTTTTGGCCTCCATTTTTCTCGAAAAAGATTCGCACGCCGAGTATTTTTTAAGCTCCGAAGGCATCACGCGCCTGGATGTGCTCAATTATATCTCGCACAATATTTCCAAAGATTCATTTGGCGACAGCCCCGGTGGATTGGTCAGACCCGGCAAAGAAGAAAAGGATCGCCGGCGACAAGCCAATCCTTTGGAACAATTTACTCTCAATCTCATCGAGCTGGCTGCTGCCAACAAACTGGACCCCCTGATCGGCCGAAAAACCGAATTAGAGCGCACCATGCAGGTGCTCTGCCGCAGGCGGAAAAACAATCCTGTCTTTGTCGGTGACCCCGGTGTGGGCAAAACGGCAATGGCCGAAGGTCTTGCTCAGAAAATTCAGAAAGGGGAGGTCCCAGACCTGCTCAAGGATATGGAAATTTTTTCCCTGGATCTGGGGGGGCTGTTAGCCGGCACCAAATTCCGGGGCGATTTTGAGCAGCGTCTTAAAGGCGTTATCGCTGAGTTGCAGAAGAAATCTAAAGCCATTCTGTTTATTGACGAGATTCATACCATTGTCGGTGCTGGGGCCACCAGCAGCGGTTCAATGGATGCTTCCAATATTCTGAAACCGGTTCTGGCCAGCGGTGAAATCCGTTGCATCGGTTCATCGACCTTTGAAGAGTTCAAAAACCATTTTGAAAAAGATCGCGCCCTTTCACGACGATTCGAAAAAATTGAAATCATGGAACCACCCGTCTCAGAGACGGTTCAAATACTCAAGGGGCTGCGATCCCGCTATGAGGAGCATCACGGAATTGCTTACACCGATGCGGCGTTGAAGACCGCTGCTGAATTGTCCACCAAATACCTGCGAGATCGTTTTTTGCCGGACAAAGCCATCGACGTGATTGACGAAGCCGGCGCGTTTATTCGGCTTTCCGGGTCAACGCGGCGCAAAAAGATTAATCCGGCTGATATCGAGAAAATTATCGCCAAAATGGCGCGCGTGCCAACCCAAAGTGTTTCCACATCGGATCGCACCAAGCTTGAAAACCTGGAAGATGGATTAAAAAAGGTGGTGTTTGGCCAGGAAGATGCCATCAGGGCGCTGGTGACCTCCATTAAGCGCTCGCGGGCAGGCCTCGGATCACCCGAACGCCCTGTAGGCTGTTTTCTGTTCACCGGTCCCACAGGTGTCGGTAAAACCGAAGTGTCCCTGCAGGTAGCGCGCATTCTGGGCGTCGAGTTTATGCGATTTGACATGAGCGAGTACATGGAAAAACATGCCGTCGCACGCCTGATCGGGGCACCACCCGGTTATATCGGATTTGACCAGGGCGGGTTGTTAACCGACGGTATTCGCAAACACCCCCATAGTGTGCTGTTATTGGATGAGATTGAAAAGGCGCACCCGGATCTGTTTAACATCTTACTTCAGGTCATGGACCATGCTACTTTAACCGACAACAACGGTCGCAAGGCGGATTTTCGAAACGTGATTTTAATGATGACCTCCAATGCCGGTTCAAGAGAGATGAGTGCGGCCAATATTGGTTTCGGTCAGACCCACAAAGATGCACAGTCCAAGGGCAAAAAGGCCATTGAAAAACTCTTCAGCCCTGAATTCAGGAATCGGTTAGATGAAACGATTACCTTCAATGCATTGGATTTAGAAATCATGGAAATGATCGTCGATAAATTTGTCGCCGAGCTCAACCAGCAACTGGCCATCAAAAAGGTGGCCTTGACCATTTCTCCTGCGGTACGCACCTGGCTGGCTGAAAAAGGCCATGATCCGACCTATGGTGCCAGACCCCTCGGTCGGGTCATCCAGATGGAAATCAAAGATAAGCTCTCCGATGCTATTTTGTTTGGAGACCTTCAAAACGGTGGTCTGGTGTCTCTTGATCTGGCAGACGACCAGCTAACCTTCAATTATGGTTAATTTGTTAATTGGTAACACTACCATTTGTCATCTGCACGCAAACCTCATGATTTGTTGTGCAATGACTATTTAACCAATTGACTCAATTGAATGCCTGTTTACCTTCTATCAGATGAACTTATTTTCCCTTCCCCCACACTGGCTGCCCGGGGCGGTCTGTTGGCCGTTGGCGGCGATCTAAGCCAGGAGCGTTTGCTGTTGGCCTATCGCATGGGCATATTCCCGTGGTACTCTGAAAACGAACCCATCATGTGGTGGTCACCCGATCCGCGCCTCATCTTGTATCCGGATCAGCTCAAGATTTCAAAATCTTTGAAAAAGACGATTAACAAAGGCGATTTTGAATTGACGATGGATCAGGCGTTTAAAGATGTGATCACCGCCTGCGCCCGCAGCCGGACTGAAACCCATGAAGGCACCTGGATTCTTGATGAAATGATTGAAGCTTACTGCCAACTGCATAAATCGGGGCTGGCGCATTCGGTTGAAGCATGGTTAGGCGATGAATTGGCCGGCGGTCTCTACGGGGTTTCAATCGGCAGGTGTTTTTTTGGAGAATCCATGTTCACGCGTATCAGCAATGCATCCAAGGTGGCCTTTGTTAGTCTGGTAAAATACTTGCAAAAATTAAACTTTGCGTTGATAGATTGCCAAGTTACCACCTCCCATTTGCTAAGCTTTGGCGCGTTTGAAATCCCGCGTGCTCGGTTTCTTGAAGAACTGGCGATATCCTTAAAATCTCCCACCCAAAAGGGTCGCTGGTCATTTTCCGATCCGGCGACGGCTGATATCCGTATACATTAAACCCGCCTCAGGGTTGTGATGATCTATATATGCTACCTTGCAATCAGAATCTCTTGACAGGAACCTGATATTCCATTTAGATGGCAATTTCGAACATTGGTTTGCAAATATCCCTTGAAATGCTGAACGCCAAAAAAAGGAGGCACTTTCAGAATGGAAAAGGACTGTATTTTTTGCCGCATCGCCCACGGTCAGACCGATACGGAAATATTACACGAAACCGACACATTGGTGGTGTTCAAAGACATTAATCCCCATGCGCCGGTGCATCTGCTGTTTGTGCCCAAAAAGCATATTAGAAGCATTAATGATCTGACCGGCGACAATCATGAAATTCTCTCAGAGCTGATAATGGTGGCTCGGGATATGGCCAAGGAACACGGTGTTTCAAAGTCCGGATACAAGCTATTGTACAATGTTGAAAAGGGAGGGGGGCAGGTGATTTTTCACCTTCACCTACACCTCATAGGCGGCTGGCGTTAGAATTGGCTTTAAACCGTCATCTCTTGCCCGATAGCTTTGTTAAAATTCGATTCAAAATGCTCACGTACTACCGTGTACGCTCCACTTTTGAATCGAATTTTGTCGCGCTATCGAACAAGATCTAACATTTTAAAGTCAATTCTACTTAATTATTACAAACACCTCATCTCAAAAAAGAAAATACATCATTATTCTAATCTGTTAATTCTGATGGACATAACAACACAGAGTAGCAATGCGGGATTGTACGTTCACATCCCGTTTTGTGAGCGCAAATGCCCCTATTGTGATTTTTATTCACAGACCGACCTGTCGATAACGCCGCGGTTTCTGGAAGCGCTGCTGACTGAGATGGAAATGGTTGCAGCTGAGGGGCTTTGCTTTGATACGCTTTATATCGGCGGTGGGACCCCATCCGTCTTTGCGTATCAAGATATCGACAGGATTGTAACTGCCAGTTTCCAGAAATATCCATTTCAGGCTGATTCCGAAATCACTATTGAAGTCAATCCCGGAACTGCAACCGTTGAAAAACTGAGGGGTTATCAACAGGCAGGCATAAACCGTATCCATATTGGGGTACAATCGTTTAATCAAAACAACCTGGAATTTTTAGGTCGCATCCACACCGCCAGCGAGGCGCGCAAAGCCATAAACGAGGCGAAACAGGCGGGATTTGCAAATACCGGACTTGACTTGATTTACGGCCTGCCGGAGCAGAGCAGAGCGGATTGGCTCGCAGACCTGGAGCAGGCCATTGCATACGAACCAACTCATCTATCCTGTTACATGCTCACCTATGAAAAAGGGACCCCCCTGCAGCGGGATTTAATATGCGGCCGATTGCAACCGCTTTCTGATGATCAGGGGCGCGGATTATTTGAGACGACGGTTGAATTTTTGGAAGACAACGCCTTTGTTCAATATGAGATATCCAATTTTGCCAGGCAGCAGGAGGGTCTGGAAACCAACGTATCGAGGCACAATATAAAATACTGGACCCGGTCGCCCTATATCGGATTGGGGCCTTCAGCACATTCGTTTCGCGGCTCTCAGCGTTACTGGAATCTATCAGGCATTGACCGTTATCTTGCAGCTGTTGAATCCGGTCAAACACCGGTCGCCGAAACAGAGGGGCTCACTTCAGAGCAAGTATTGATTGAGGCCATCTACCTGGGTCTGCGAATGACGCAGGGAATAGATCTCATCCGGTTTGAAGAAAAATTTGGATATAATTTCTTACAGACCTTTAAAGACGTCATCGCTGATTTGGTCAACAAAAAGTATCTGAAAGCGGGCGCGACACACGTCGCCTTAACGCGGCGGGGGAGGGCCTTCTTGGATAGTATCGCCTCAACGCTGGTCAATACCGATGTTCCCCATACCATCGCTAAAATGTAACCCTGCAAGGGATCTATAGGCTGACGCACTGACGATGCTGAAATGGGTATCGCGTTTGGTCTCAGTGCTGTAGATCGAAAACGAGGTTTTGATACTCAACTGAGGATGACAGCAGATGGCGTGCTGCCGCTTTTAACCGATCGATGTCTTTGGGTTCAAGATAAAATGAAGTGGGCAGGCTTAACAGTTTTTGGCGTTCAGATTCGTTAGGCGTCTGATCCAGACTCACCTCAATTAAGTAGCTTTTAAAAGCGCAATACGGATCCGGTGAATCGGTCCCGCTCCTTTTATTGCTGTCAGCAATCCTTAGATTTTTACAACGAATCCTTGTCAGGGTATCTTCCCAGCCTCTGATATTGCCGCGCAGCAAGTCCATCGTATCAAATGAATAACGATCCAGCGGGATGGATGAAATCAGTCCAATTGTATCAATAATCGGGGCTGATTGGCGTTCTTTTGCAAAATCGATTGCCATTCGATTGCGGGCATTGACGACGATGATGGCCAGTTTTTGGGTGTTTTGCAGATTTAGTGCCGCCATTTGCTGCTGAATATTTTCTGTCCGCGCGGTGTAATTGAGAATGAAACGCACACCCAGATTATCCGACAAGCCGCCGTCGAATAAATGTATGAAAGCAAATTTTTCAACATCCATATAGCTGCTGAGCGTTTTAGCGTCTTGATATCGGCGTGTGGTGGCCAGGCCTTCATGCAGTGCATTGGCCGCCCAGTACGGCAGCTGATAATCACATGTGCCGGCGTAATTTTTAAGAACGATGCTGGAAAAGGGGCCAGGCACGGCTGCTGATGCGGTAACTGCCCTTGATACCGGGTAAGAAGAAAGATCCGTACAGATGGGGGCAAACTGAAAACCGAGAAATGTAAACTGTGTTCCCAGAGCGATATCGGTGGCATTGATGGCTATTAGCGGTAGTTGGGGAAGCTTAAAATCACCGAAGGTTTTTTTCTCAAATAGAATGTCATCGAAAAAATCAGCGGCAAAATCTGAGCGGGCATAATACGAGGACATCAATTTAGGCCAGTTTTTCGGAGCGATCAATCCCAGGGCCAGGTCTCCCTCGACGTTGCGTTTGAGAAACCGGGTCTCAAAATCCTCGAAAATACGGTCGCCAAAAAGACCATAGTATGCTGAAGTGAAGCTGCCGCCTGATACCGAACTTATGACGTCAACCTCGTCTAAAAGACGCCGCGGTCGGCCGCCGATGGAAATCTGGGTATCTGCCAGCACCTGCAGAACACCATATGATAACGCCGCCGCCCGAGTTCCTCCTCCTGAAAAGGTCAAAATCAGCAAAAGCTCATCAGACTTTTCGGATCCTGCCTGGAATTGAAGCGAATAGCGTTTAACGGGCTCAACGTTTGTAATGTTGTTGTTGACCGTATAATGCGCAGTGCAGGCAGCCATCAAGGCAGCAAAGATGTTCAACAACAGAAGCTTAGATGCTTTCAGATATCTCATTTGGCAATCGGCTTCACTAACTGGCTAAAACTGATTAGGATAATTTCTCATCCTTTACGGCGTTTGCGAACATCGCCCACCCTGAGCGTCACCTGGGTGGCGTCAAAATATTCGGCCAGCGGGATGACATATTTGCGCGATACGCCGGTCATTTCTTTAAATTGTGGCGTGGTAATTTCCCCTTGTGCCGTTAAATATTCAATCAACTTATTTTTGAGACCCTTGATCGCTTGACTGTGAAAGTAAAGGTCTTCTTTTACCTTGATGATGGTGCCTTCTGCAACCAAATGCTGAAGTACGTCGTTGGCGCGCTTGGTATCCGAATCCAGCGATTTAACCAGCTCTTTAAAATAAGGGGGCTGAAGTCCGGCTTTCAGATAGGTTTTTAGTATTTTATCTCTGACATCCGCCTGTTTGCCGCCCAGAGATACCGCATGCGATGCCAGCCGGATCATATTTTCTTCCTGGGCGACGTCTTTTTCTTTGATCACCTGATTCAGCGTCAGGTTAAATAGTTTAGATGTTAGCAGGGGAGAGAATTTGGTTTTTAGTTCCTCCTTGGGCATGCCTGTTCTAAGAGGATTGGCCTTATGATAAGCGGCCAGTTGATGCTGAATGTCCTTTTTAAGCTTATCAAAACCATTCTGGTGAATGTAGAGCCTGTTTTCCTTTTCAACCTGAATGAGTGTTTTATGGGACAACAACGTCTGAAGAATTTTATCTAACTGCTTATCGGGCAAATTGGTCATCATTTTCAGATGAGAAAATGAAATTCCCTGATAACCGGCAGCGGCTACCTGAACCGCGATGATGGCGTCCGGGGCCTGATCGTCCAGGGCCTTTAAATTGTCAACGGTCTCGGGTTTAAAGCGTTTGTGTTTCAAGGGGATCGGGTTGATGACCTTGCCGCCGCCAATCGTATATACCGGAGAATAGCTGCGGATGACAAAACGATCATCCTTGACCAGTGCTACCGGGGTGTCTAACCTCAACTGGACGACGGTGCCTTCGTCGGGTAAAAGTTCCTTGCGATCGAGTAAAATGACGTTGCCGAGCACTTCACTGGTGCCGGTGTGAAATCGGACCCGGGTGCGATTTTTCAGCGGTTTTTTGTTGCTGGTCAAATAATGTAACGATACATCCACCATATAACTGGCCACCAGGTTACCAGGTTTGGACAATACCTCACCACGGCGGATGGCTTCTTTTTCGAGGCCCTGAAAATTGATAGCGGTGCGCATACCGGCGGCAGCCTGTTCTGCACTTTGATTGTGCACCTGGATTCCGCGGACTTTGGATGTGATGCCTGAGGGATAAATCATGATCGGTTCACCTACTTTGACCTGACCGGAAATCAGGGTGCCGGTAATCACAGTTCCAAAACCTTTCATGGTAAAGACACGATCAATTGGCAGGCGGAACAGGTCAGAGTGCGGGCGATCGGGGATTTTAGCTGCCATATCATCCAGGGTTTCAATGAATTCGGGTATGCCTTTACCGGTGGTGGAGGAAACAGCGGCGACCGGGGCCTCTTCCAAAAAGGTTCCCTTGACAAAATCCCGAATATCCTCAAGGGCCAGCTCGAGCCACTCTTCATCCACCATATCGATTTTGGTGACCGCCACCAGACCGTATTTGACACCCAGCAAGGTGCAGATTTCCATGTGTTCGCGCGTTTGGGGCATAACGCCTTCATCGGCTGCAATCACCATAACGACGATGTCAATTCCAGTGGCCCCGGCCACCATATTTTTGACAAATTTTTCATGACCCGGTACGTCCACAATTCCCAGATGCTGACCACCGGGCAAATCCAAGGCGGCAAAACCCAGTTCAATGGTGATACCGCGCTCTTTTTCTTCCTTGAGACGGTCCGTATCTGTACCGCTGATGGCCTTAATCAAGCTGGTCTTGCCGTGATCAATGTGACCGGCTGTTCCCAGAATTATCTGCTTCAATGGGAAGACTCCTTTTTGAGCAATCATATAAAGATGCATTGCTTTTATAGACGCTTACAACGATTTTTTCTTTGCACCTTCGCGTGAGGCTTCAGGGTTGTTTTCTTTTGCGTAAATATTCCGCAAAATAGGCCAAACCCACCAATATAATGGCCAACCCCACCACGTATACAGGATTTAGGGTACCGAAAAAGCCACGGCTGATGATGGCAGCTATTGCCAGCCCGACGATCGCTCTGACGATAAAAATAGTTAGTTGGTTCATTGTTTAAACTTTCTAAAGAAATTATTCACATGATGTGTAACCGAGAAGGGTATACCCGTCAACCCTAAGTTTTTGGTATTACAGTTGTTGAAGAATGATCTATTGATTGTTGCCTAAACACAGAAATATCATGCAAAATCAACCATAAGCATTTTTTTGTTCTTGAAAAGAAACATTGAATTTGTTAACTAAAATGGCTCTGAATCGTGCGGTCTTGTAGTTTCCAAATTCCGACTTCCGAATTCGATCTTATGGTGGGTGTAGCTCAGTTGGTAGAGCACCGGGTTGTGGCCTCGGCGGTCGTGGGTTCAAATCCCATCACTCACCCCATTTCAAAGCCTCAATTGAGCTTCGCTCAATTGAGGCCATATTCGTTCTTTACCAATAACGGATAACCAATAACGAATAACGCAGAATTGAGCATTGCTCAATTCTGCTTGCGCGCCCGTAGCTCAGCTGGATAGAGCGCCGGACTTCGAATCCGTAGGCCGCAGGTTCGAATCCTGCCGGGCGTACCAAGAAAGTCAGGCAGGTGGTGGTTAATTGACAACCATTACCTGCTTTTTATATGCTTCCCGAAAGGATTCGGACCAAGAAGCAGGTTGAGCGCCTGCGAAATCCGCCTTAGGCGGATTCGAATCCTGCCGGGCGTACCAAGAAAGTCAGGCAGGTGGTGGTTAATTGACAACCATTACCTGCTTTTTTTGTGCATTCGGCAGGATTCTTCTCATCCTGCTCCCGCAATGTGAAATTGCGGGATTACGCATCGGATCTTAAAATATTAGGGGGATCAAGGGCGTACCAGAAAACAAAAAAAGATATGGTGTTAAGACCATATCCTTTTTTTATATGAGCGTTGACAGTTCGGCAGGTCGTCAAAAGATCATCAGTCGATTATTTACTTATTTTAATGACCACCACTGTAATATCGTCTTCTATTTTAGTGCCTTCTATAAAACCATTCAAAGACTCAAAAAGTTCATTAAGGATTTCATTTGCACTTGAAGATGCATTCTTACGAATGATATCGTAGATAGGCTCTTTACCAAACATCTCTCCTTTAATGTTGCGCGCTTCCCAGAGACCATCGGTGCTAAGAATAATTATTTGCCCCTTTTTAAGAGCTGTTTTTGTATATTCCTCATAATGCCAATCTTCCGTTACACCAAGTGATACGCCCAATCCATGCAATTCTTCAAAGGTATCAGAATGAGGATCATAAAAAATGCCGGGGTCATGGCCAGCCCGAACCCATTGGAGCGACTTTTGAGTCGGGTCAATGGTCATATAAAACATGGTAATAAACTGCCCCGAATTGTCTACATCTTTTACCATTTGATGATTTACATCCGAGATTATACTACCGATACTTCCAGGTAAAGATGAGCGCTGTCGCAAAGACGAGCGCACTGCAGCCATAAGCAAAGCAGAAGAAATGCCGTGTCCTGATACATCTCCTACGGCTATCGCAATTCGTTCCTTCTCTTCATTATCGTTGAAGATAAAATCATAATAATCACCACCGGTTTCATCGCAGTAAATACTTTTGCCTGCAATTTCCAAGTTATCTGAGCGAGGAAACTCATGCGGCAGAAGATTTTGCTGGACCTCTTGTGCCAGATAAAGAGATTGCTTCAATTTGTCTTGTTCTTTCAAATCTTGAACCATACTGTTAATTTGATCAGAAATGATACCAATTTCATCTCCACGTGAAATCTCAACCTTCACATCAAAATGCCCCTGTCCCACTTGGTCAACGATACTTCCAATTTTTACCAAAGGATCAACAATCAGACGATTTAGAAATATGATAAGGCAGAAGGCTATTAGGACACCCGCCATTATAAGAATAGAGCTTAATATGATACCGGCCTTTTTTATTTCCATATTTAGGTCGGCGGTTGAGATCTTCAGATGTAATACGCCCAGGACATCGTTGTTTTTACCGTGACACAATTGGCATGTAGGTTCATTTTGAAGGGGATAGTAATATTCAAAATGTTGGTTTTTCTTATCTTCAAATTTAATCGGCCTTTTTTCATTAATTAAATTTCCAAGTAGTGGGGTAAAGAGTTCTTTTTTGGCAATTCGAGGTGTTTTTTTAAATTGAAATGCCTTCTGCTGGGCATTTACTAAATTCAGAGTTTCATAATCATGAAATGCCGTTAAACCATTGGTGCGATAAAGACCAATCTGCTCTAAACCCTGAATCTCTTGGAGACTGCTGATGGTTCGAACTGCGAGCGGCGCTTCGCCACTAAGCATGATTGATCGGATTGCGCGATCAATTGTTTGCGCATTGGTGCGCAAAGTGCGGTCCGTGGCAGTCGACAGGCTTTTCCTGCTGTACGACATTGAGAGAAAAAGGACGATTAAAATGGTGAACAATAAAAATAAGACGATGAAAAGCGTGATTTTAATGTGAATTGAAACATTTTTCATGGAGAATAATCCCATTCATTTGTGTCCGATCGTGCTTTAGCGATACCTGAGGAATAAACAACGTGGACGGCTTTTCTTGCCCCTTCAGGCGTTCTCGGTCGCTTAAACCGGAGGAAGCCGGTCACTCGTTCCACTTGAAGTCGGCCAACTAATCCGGAGTAAAGCGGCCGGGTACAAAAGAGATGTGAAGCTGAGAATAGATATTCCCAAAATTTAAATTTATAGTCAATTTAGATTTTTTTTACGGTATTTTACCATGGTCAGCAGCCAGTCTAGCTAACCAGCGTCTTTCGGTAGAGGCGCTATTCGGAAATCAGAAAATAGGTGGTTGGTGTGGATTTGGAGGAAACTGAGCCTGAATGTGCCCGTCGCAATCAAATATTTCCAAACGGGTTTTAAGGGAACCAAAAATTCGATAAAACGTTGAATATAGCCAATCAATTTAAATCACTTGGTTTATGAATTTTAAGAATCCTGCCCTCCGCATAGTCACAAAGCGGGATTTCGCATCGGATTTTAAAATATTAAGGTTTCAACGGGCGTACCATCATAAAAAGAAAGGATAAGGTTGCTAGACCATATCCCTTTTTTGCGCAGAAATTCGGCTTGGCTAGAAAGTTATAATTTCATGGACGTCCCTGTAATTATGACGCAGTCTTTTACTGTGCGAATTGTTTATAGTTCATATGCGATTTTTGCAGGAAAGATGGGTTCAATATTCTTGACTGTCACAACGTTTAATGATCTTATTGGCGCCGTTATTGGACGGGTGTGCTAACTTTAAATTTGACAATAATTTTTTCTGGTTCAAACTTATTCGATGAAGATTTCGTTGCAGCAGCAGTATGCACTGACCCAGCGTATACTTTACCGCGACCCCAGCCCCGCTTTACCCGATGACCTTTCACGGTATTTCGGCCCCCCCTCTTTTCCGGGAACCACTTCCATCGGCTATCGAAAGGAACATCCGGAAGTATTCCAGGACACACTAGACGCCCGACTTGAAATGTATGACAGCTGGCTGGCGCGCAATGTAACCGGGATCGCGCGCGCGATGATCGAAACCGAGGCAGGGTATCGTAATAGGGCAAAAAAGGAATCGATCGAGCAGATGGTCGAACAAGCCGTGAAAATGCTGGCATTTAAAACCATCGACGGGATCACACTCGCTGACGCAATACCCCAGCAGGTATACGAGGACACATTTGTACGGATACTATCCTATATTCGCAACTCTGATGGCCGTCACCAAGAACCGCACATGTACCGAAATTTCAACGCCATCTGCCATCGCATCGGGATGGCCATGCTTCAGGTGCTTGAAGATGACGGGGTTTTGCGCAACAATGGCTGTGACATCACCCAAATAATTCAACTATCGATATTGTCCGGGCATATTGGTATCAATCTAAAGAGCTCCGCCTCAGCCGCTTCTCGTTTGTTAAATCGCGACTTGTTGCCACTTCCTGAACACTGGATAAGTTCGCCGGCGGCCATGGCCAAAATAAGCACATTCGACCTTTGCTCTGTTGCCAAACGCTTACTGAATATTGCCATACGACCCCAAGGACAATTTGGATTGGAATCTCTCAACGATTATTATACCGAGGTGGTGGATACGAATGTGCCGACTCTGCTGGTTTTTTTCTGCGATGATTATCTGGAATCACTGATCGACATGAAGCGCTTCGAAATCTTGTTGACACGCAATCCCGATCTGCGGGTTCTTTTCATCCCGCGGGCTGGACGCTACGGCAATGATCTGGCATATGAAGACGTGAAAATTATTTTTAAGGATTTTGAGTTTAATGGCCTTCAGGAACTCCAGCAAACCAAGCGCTTTCAGGTAAGCGCACATGGCCCCAGGTCCGGGTGTATTGATCCCCGGGATGTGAGCGCAAAACTCATCCATGAGATGGATTTATTGGGACAAGGCCGCCGCATCATTTTCGAGACCAAAGGGTGCCGCAATTTTGAGATGCTTCGCGGTGAATTGCCCATGCCCTGGTATGCGTCTTTTAACTGCAACCGTGCATTGAGTATTCGTACGGTGGGGGTGGACGGCCCCCCGGTGTTTCTGCGCATACCACCGGGACTTAATGCCTATGATGGATTTACCCGTCCCCGGATCGGTCCCAGCCCTTCATATCCGAGCACCGGGGTCCGATTTGCCCGACAAACAACCCGAGATCTTTATACTGTCTTGGCGGGACGCTTTTATCGGGATACGCTCAAAAAAAACGCTGGTGAATATCAGCTGAATAAGAAACTAATGGCCGAATGCCGTCAGCAACGGCTGACCCTAACCGAGTTGATCAACAGACGGGTGACCCTCCAAAAAACAACGAAAGAGGAGGGCGGCTTAAACTCAACCCGGGATGAGACAGTTGAGGTGCCGGGCAGCTGTTTTCAATCGGATTATATAGGATAATGATTTCTTTTCTCACAGGAGACCGGCGTTGGGCTTCCGTCAATCCAGGTCAGGGGGCGAGTGGATAAGGAACAGGTTTGCATGCATCGAAACATCACATTCAAGCGTATGGCCCTTGATATCTTTCAGTTTTTCCGCGCTCAGAAAGCGGCCACAGGTTTGCTGGGCCCGCAATTTAGCAGAAGCCATGAGTATGTGGAAATCGATATGACCTACCGCTGTAACATAAGGTGTCATAACTGCAATCGATCCTGCACCCAGGCACCCAGCACCACTGATATTTCATTTGACCGCATTACCGCATTTTTGGAGCAAAGTATTTATAGTGGCATCAGATGGAAACGTATTCGTTTGCTGGGGGGTGAGCCAACCCTTCATCCAAAAATCACAATAATTATTGATAAGCTTATGGCATACAAGGTAGATCACAATCCTAAGATGCGCATTGTTTTATGTACCAATGGGGCTGGACAGCGGGTGGGGGAGGTACTGTCCCGCCTGCCCGGAGATATTGTGATTAAAAGCACCGCCAAGGGAAAGCGGCAGCGTTTGTTCCGACCATTCAATTTAGCGCCCATTGACAGTGTTTTTTACCGCTTCGCTGATTTTGCTGCCGGCTGCCGAATATTAAAGGATTGTGGTATTGGGTTGACGCCGTCAGGATATTATGCCTGCGCTATCGCCGGGGGCATCGACCGCGTATTCGGATTTCAGATTGCACGCCAGCAGCTGCCCTCGCCATCGGATGATATGCGGGACCAGCTTGTCATCGCCTGCCGGTATTGCGGGCACTTTGGTTTTCTGTGGCCGACGCGGCAGCAAAAAACGTCACCCAGCTGGGATACCGCATATCGAAAATATCACCAATCGCCATCGGGTGATGCCCTGACCTAAGTCGGATGACCGCCGATTTAAGTAAAGTTGCAGATCATACTGTCCTGAGGGGCAAAGGCCTTAAACGATCGGCCGGCTTCCCTGGCAAGATATCCGGGAACGGCAATACCGGAGGCATGCTCGGCATAGTCGACAAACGTCCGGCCGTCTATTCTGACTTTCATTCCTTTTTGGGGTGTTTTTAAGGGCACAATCGCATAGGTATTTATATATTTTTGCTTCAAGTCGGTATGACCAAGTCTTTCGGCGTGCTGGGCGATACTGACCTCCAGATAATGACGCGAACCCTTTAGAATTTTACCCCTATATGATTCCCCGATTGTATCCAAAACCTTGTTTATTTTGCGGTTCATAACATAACCTCTCATACGCTAATTGGTCTTCAACCTGATGTGGCACCATTGCGCTCTTTTGGCCAAGGGTCATAAGTACCTTAAGACGTGCTGTGGTCGATTACATTTAGATGTCCTGAATAGCGACCTGCGGTTGATGCTTCCACGCAGTCATCCAGTTCCCATTCGGAGACCATGCGATCATCTGCAACTGCGGAAATCGGACAATAATACGCTTCTCCAGTTTCGTCTTCGTACATTTGAAAGAGCTCATCGTTTGCGTTCATGTTGTTTGCTCCCTGATCATTAAATTGATGGTTTGTGCTTTAATACCGCACCAATATGAGTATCTGAAAGTATTTATTTATGCTAACATAGAATGGATACGAAAAGCAGAAATGGCAATACGAGCAATTTGGTAGAAAAATGAGGGGTTAAACCTATTAAAGCGGTTTGCCAATGATTATGGTTACAAAGCGCAGCATCAGCCACTTCGGTGCTTATTTTGGCTGTACGTCAAAATTCAATCGACCGACCATCTCATAAGAGCCTTGCTGATTGAGTTTCAGAAGGACCCCTTCACCAGATGAGACCATCACATCGGCAATGGCTGAGACGGTTACCAAATGGGTTACCAGAATAATCAGATCGCCGTACGGGTCTTGCTCGGCTATAAACTCGTTCAAAGCTCTCAGATTGGGCTCGCGGTTTTGGGTCAGCTCATAAAATGAATTCAAAGCCGGCAGCTCAGTTACTGGCCCCATCCGGAGCAGCTTGGCCGTTTCAAGACAACGACACCATTGGCTCGAATATACCCGGGCTGAGGTGATTCCCTTTTTGCGCAGCCAATTGCCGATGGCGCTGGCCTGCTGGCGACCGCGATCATCCAGGTTGCGCTGGGTAGAGCAGTCTCCAATCTTAAAATTGGCCGGATCACCCGTGCCCGGTGCCAGCGCATGCCGGATCATCAGAACGTGACCACCGGCTTTCAAGTCGGCAATCATTGCAGCGCCCTTTGAAGAGCCATCTGCTATGGCATTCGGGGCCCAAAGCCCAGGCAGCAATAGCGTTAACCCGAGCCATAATCGTATCTGCATTGTTTGATTTCCTCTTATATGGTCTTTTTGACAAGTTCGCACTGTCTATCGAGGCACTTTGACAGTTATACCATAAGACTGAAAATGTTGCGGCACAATTCCATTTGTCGTTTTTTATAATGCTGAATAACTTACACGGTAAAATGTAAAAATTTTGATTTTAACGATCAACTATAATACATTTCTAATAACACACTCTATGCCTAACAGTTGTTGATGCCGTTAACCGATCATTTTAAATTCCATGACCAAACTAAAAGTGACAACCATCGGGGGCGGAAGCGGTCAATATGCCCTTTTGTCCGGTCTGAGAGATGTAGCTGAAATTGAGATTACCTCTATTGTCTCTATGGTGGACAGTGGCGGAAGCACCGGCAGATTAAGAGATGAGCTCGGCATCTTACCACCTGGAGATGTCTTAAAATGCCTGTTGGCGCTCTCACCCCAGCGCGAAATAGCGCGAACGCTTCTGTTAAGACGTTTCGAACGGGATAAACGCCTCAAAGGCCACAATGCCGGCAATATGCTCCTGACCATGCTGTCACGTTATACCGGCAGCTTTCCGACCGGGATCCAGGCTTTAGGTGAAATATTAAACGTTCAAGGTGTCATTCTGCCGGTCACCACCGACAGGGCGACCCTGGTTGCAGAACTAACCGATGGTCAGCGAATATTTGGCGAAAGCGCCATTGACGTGCCCCGCGGTGGGCAGCCGTCCAAGATTAAAGACGTCTATCTTGTGCCCCACCATACCGGTGATATAAAGGCTTTCCCCCCCGTTATCGATGCGATCAGTGATGCGGACTACATCGTGATTGGTCCGGGTGATCTATTTACCAGTATACTCTCAAACATTGTCGTCCCAGGCGTTAAAAAAGCGATCAAGGAGACAAAGGCCACTATTCTGTATGTTCTAAACGTTATGACCAAGTATGGTGAAACCCACAACTATTCCGGCCTCGATTTTGTTCAAAAGCTTGAAGAAGGTATCGGTCGTAAGGTACAAATCGTTATTTGTAACCGCACCAAACCGGAGGAGTCGATATTAAAGCAATATCGCAAACAGGAAGCCGAATTTGTTGAAATCATCAATGATCAGCATTTTTGGCAGGATCGGAAACTCATTCTGGCCGATTTGCTCGATACGTCCGGCAGCATCGTCCGACACGACAGCAAAAAATTAGCGCGTCTTATCCAAGGGCTTATCGCTGCTTAGATGGCGAGCGGCTGTCTTCCATCGACATAACACCCGAAAAAAAAGGATATGATCACCAGATCATATCCTTTTTTTGCTTTGAATAGTATTGCTTAAACGGCCAACGGTGAATCATCGGAATCGATGGTTTTTCTCAGCGTCAGATGATTTTTGCCGCAATCTCTTTGATAGCAAATATCGGTGGTTAGTTTTTTTACAATATGAATGCCTAGTCCGCCGATCTTTATGTTTTTGGGATCAATCGGGTTGTGGGATTCATTTTTGGTAAGCGGATTAAACGGAATACCACCGTCTTCAATATCTAGAATCAATACATCCTCATCCAATTGAAGGGTAAATTGGATTAAATGATGTCGATCGTCATCAAATCCATACGAAACAATATTGGTAAACAATTCGTCCAAACAAAGGTTGATTTCGAACAGACAATCTTTCGGCAGCCCAGTCATCTTGCCAAAATTTTCCACATGATGGCGCAGGACCGGAAGCTCAGACAGATCATTTTTGAGCCCAAATGAATAAGCTTGTGGTATTGGGCAGTCTTTGGCGCTCAAGTTTTCATCAGAGATTTCAGAATGAACCATTTTTTGAATTTTCCAATCGGGGTTTTCAATTATGCAGGCGTAAACATTCGGATTTTATTCGATTTGCCCCTATGGACAAGCAAAAATTCTGCCAATATATGAATTTGGTCAAAATTTTGTGTTTAACTATTTAGAATCAATGTATAAAATTAAAAGTGAGATATTTATCTGCCGACAAGCAACACTCAAAATGGGGTGGAAAATTCCCACTTCCGTGGGGGTAATTACCCACAACAAGCGGCTGAAAGCGTTAATTTAGCTGTCGGTGTTTGTCGCTGTCGCCTATCTGCTGTTCGTGCGCATTTTGGTTTCATGTGAAATGCCTGATAATTTTCTGCGCTGCGTAGGCATGTCGGCAGCATCGGCGGCGAAATGGTGCATGCCAAACGGGATTTTAACGCAAATTCAATATGGTATTGACATTTTTTATCAATGCCGACTATTTACGGATCTGTAAATCCACCCATCCAACATCTCATCTGGAGGATCGATGACAGACATCATTAGAATCATCAAAACCAGGGATCTACATGAAAACGAATTTCTTCAGGCTGTGCAGGAAGTCATTGAAAGCGTCAAACCGGTTTTGGATCAGAACTCTCAATATCGGCAGGAAGCTGTTTTGGAAAGAATTGTTGAGCCTGAGCGTATCACAACCTTTCGAATTCCCTGGCTGGATGATCGGGGCAATGTGAATGTAAACCGCGGTTTTAACATTGAGATGAGCAGCGCCATTGGTCCTTACAAAGGGGCACTGCGATTTCATCCGTCAGTCAACCAGAGTATTTTGAAATTCCTGGCCTTTGAGCAGACGTTTAAAAATGCGTTAACCACCTTGCCGTTAGGTGGTGCGGCTAGTGGATCTGATTTTGACCCTAAGGGCAAATCCGATAATGAGGTCATGCGGTTTTGCCAAAGCTTTATGACAGAGCTATTTCACCATATCGGAGCCAATACTGATATACCTGCGCCTGACATCGGTGTCGGTGCCAGAGAAATCGGTTATCTTTTCGGGATGTTTAAAAAACTCAGCAACGAATTTGCCGGCGCCTTGACCGGCAAGGGCGTCAGCTGGGGCGGCAGTCTGATACGCCCCCAGGCAGCCGGCTATGGGTGTGTTTATTTTGCCGCTGAAATGCTGGCCACCCGCAACATTGGAGTGGAAGATCAGACCTGTCTGGTATCCGGGTCAGGCAACGTCGCGCAACACACGGCTGAAAAGCTCTTGGAATTGGGCGCTAAGGTGGTCACGCTATCGGATTCCACCGGCTATATTTATGATGCTGAAGGCATTGATCGCAATAAACTCAATTATGTCAAGTATCTTAAAAATATCCGACGGGGCCGGATTAAGGATTACGTCGAAAAATATCCTTCCGCCGTTTACACGGATACCGATTACACCTTAGATTATAATCCGCTCTGGAGTCACCGGGCCGTTTGCGCATTTCCATGTGCCACTCAAAATGAAATTAGCGACAAGGATGCCTATAACCTGATCAACAACAACATTAAGCTCATCTGTGAGGGGGCCAGCATGCCCTGCACACCTGAAGCCGTCACTATATTCCAGGACCGCAACGTCCTTTTTGCTTCCGGAAAAGCAGCTAATGCCGGTGGCGTGGCAGTATCCGGTCTGGAATTGGTTCAAAACAGCATGCGGCTCAACTGGCAGGCTGAAGAGGTGGACCAGCGTCTCCAAATCATCATGAAAAATATCCACAACACCTGTCTGGCAGCCGCCGAACAATACGGAACGCCGGGCAATTACGTCGACGGTGCCAATATTGCAGGTTTTGTGAAGGTTGTGGAGGCCATGCTGGATCAAGGCCTCATCTAATTTCCGTTTTGTAAGCGGCCCTTTTCCGCAATCTCTGCGTCAAACAGCGGGATTGAATTGTGCGACGTACTCATAGTACGCCACCGCTCAATCCCACTTTTTTCCTTGACCTTGCAAAAAATTCCTCGCTTTCAAAACGGAAATAATCTATTTATTTTGAAACCCGTTTAACATATCTATTGCTCGCTAATAGAGCGGAAATATTCACTGTCACGTGAAGCCGGAAAACAACAGTTCAGCGTCTCTAACATGCACGTCAGGCCCCAAAACGACAAGTCATGGTATGTTTTTACTTTTTTTCTTTTAATTTCTAATCTGCCACATTTAGCCTTGCCAGCGTATCTGTCCATTTAACTCGGATATCCATTTACCATTTTGACGGTTGTTCTGTTTTTAGGATGAGCCCGGTTCGAGCAATTGAATGATTTTCGGCAAAATGTTAAAGATGGGTTATTTTAGACAGCTCTGACCGATAACAGCCGTTTACGATTCTCAGTGGTGGTTATGGATTTAAAAGACGTTGACCAACTCTTGCGACAGCCTGGACTTCTCAGGCAACATATCATCGACCGTCTGAATTCTCAAAGCAGTCATCAGATGATATTTAATCTAGCCAAGGTTGACTGGCAGTCGGTTTCAGCGGTCCTGTTTCTGCTGGGGCGTTATCCAGGCCAGGGCCGAATTGCAGGTCAACCCTGTCTAATACTCAACAAACGATCTGCCAAAGTCCGCCAGCCGGGTGATCTCTGCTGCCCCGGCGGTCGTATTATGCCGCGACTAGACGCCGGCCTGGCAGCGCTGTTGCGGATACCGATGTCGCCGTTGACACGCTGGCCCTATTGGCAGCGCTGGCGACGGGAGCGGCCCCAGCAGGCGGGATGGTTGCGGCTGCTTTTGGCCACCGGCCTGCGCGAAAGTGTCGAAGAGATGCGCCTTAATCCCTTTGGCCTTACATTTTTAGGCCCACTCTCGGCGCAATCTCTGGTCATGTTTAATC
This sequence comes from Desulfobacterales bacterium, assembly GCA_030066985.1. Lineage (NCBI taxonomy): Bacteria > Pseudomonadati > Thermodesulfobacteriota > Desulfobacteria > Desulfobacterales > Desulfobacterales bacterium. Next base: position 82,076 of record JASJAN010000005.1, on the reverse strand, counting down.
GCGTGATTTATCCGATGGCTGTCTGGATTTCGGGCCAAAAGCGATTTCACCCAAACTGGGAAGTTGAAAAAATCGTTTATATTCCGCTACGAGATTTTTTTAATGCGGCCCAATACGCACGCTATTGCCTGCAAATCGAAAATCCCTCAGCAGGCGATATTCTGAATACCTTTCCTTGCTTTCGATATGAAAAAGCAGGCGAAGCCGAAATATTATGGGGTGCGACTTACCGAATTACGATCCGATTTTTAAAACGGGTCTTTGATTTTGAGCCACCGGCGATGGATTCTGTCCCGGAGATCCGGGGCCGTTTGAGCCGGTCTTACCTTCTAAATAATCTAAGGTGAACGGCTTAGGATAGTGATCCAAACCTTTTTGGTGTAACTTGAAATAGGGGTGTTTTGGATAAATTTCGGGATTGCTTTACAGCGCGTAATGGCATATCACTAAATGTGACGATCATAAACAACGGCGATGAAAGGAGGTTTGGTATGGCGATTTTTTTTATGTTCGGCAATTATACCGCAGAAGCACGCAAGGAAATGAGTGCGGCCAGAACACAGCAGGCCATCAGCACAATTAAGAAAATGGGCGGTGAGGTCAATGCCATGCATGCGCTTCTAGGGCCCTACGATCTGTTGTTTTGTGTGACGTTGCCCGGTATTGATGATGCCATAAAAGCCTCTGTCGCGCTGAGCGATCTGACCGGTATTGCATTTACCACCTGCCCGGCGGTAACGGTTGAAGCCTTTGATGAACTGGTAAAATCGGCTGGCTAAATATTACAAACAATTGTGTCGGTTTGTATGACGATACCGATTGGCGTATAAAATCAAAAGGGGTTGCGGAAACCTTCCGCAGCCCCTTGTTTAGTCTGGTAGGCGGTACTGGATTTGAACCAGTGACTTCTACCGTGTGAAGGTAGCACTCTCCCACTGAGTTAACCGCCCATATTTTGCGTGAAATTTAATGCGAATAAGCAATCCTCCGCCTCGCACAAGATCCAGGCATTTTATTAGATAGAAAAATGTTGGTGTCCGAGTCAAGCCTTTTTACACATCTTTATCCGGTTTGGCTTCATCCGGTTCCGCTGAGGTTCGCAGGTTTTCAGCCGGGATTTCCGTCTCCACCGCTTCATCTGGCGTGTCCTCTTCTTCTATCTGAGCTTCGGGTGTAACCTCGGTTTCGAACTGATCTTCATCGGCTGGTTCATCTATTTCCTCAGATAGTGTGCTGCCGAATTCTTCGATCTCCCTGGGTGTCGGCAGGTCTTTGAGATTTTGAAGCCCAAATACCTCTAAAAAGCGTTTGGTGGTGGCATAAATTAACGGGCGCCCGGGAATTTCTTTGCGGCCCAGGACCCGTATGAATTTTCGTTCTAAAAGCACGCGTAAAACACCTCCGCAATCAACCCCCCGCAGGTGCTCAATATCGCTGCGGATGACCGGTTGCTTATATGCAACAATGGCCAAAGTCTCCAAAGCAGCTTTGCTCAAACGCTGTGGCTTGGGCTGCAACAAGCGTTTAATCCATTCCCTATATTGCGGACGGGTGCGAATCTGATACCCCCCGGCAACCGGATTCAGGTAAAAACCGCCTTGGCGCGTTTCGTAATCAACAGTCAATTCATCCAGCGCTTCCCGCAGCGCTTTGGACTCTGCGCCGGTGATGATTTGCTTTAAACGCTCAATTGTCAGTGGCTCATCGGCAACAAACAGCAAACTTTCAATAATATTTTTTAAATCTTCCATTAGACATAGAAAAGGCGCAGAAGGCCGGTTTGTGCATGCTGTGCAATGCGAATCAATGCCAGTTTGACCATTTCCAAAATGGCCAGAAAGGTTACAACAACCTCGCTTTTATCGGGCTGTTCCGAAAATAACTGATCAAAAGTGACCGAACTCTTGGCTTCCAGAATATCGGTAATCTGGGTTATCCTTTCTTTAACAGAAATTTTATCGGGCGTAAATTCCATCTGCAAATCGTCGGGAATTTTTGCCAGAATTTTCTGAAAAGCATCAATCAGCTCAAAAAGACCCACTTTGATATAGGGCTCATTCTGATCGGCCAAAAACTCCTGACTATCGGCACTGCGGACAAATGTTTCCTCACCCAAAAGATGTCTTTCAGATAACTGCTCGGCGGCAGATTTCATTTGAAGGTATTCCATCAGAGGTTTGACAATTTCCTGGCGAGGATCGTCCTCGTCTTCTTCATCAGCGGAGGCTGGCAGCAGCATGCGCGATTTTATCTGGGCTAGGGTCGACGCCATCACAATGAACTCACCGGCAAAATCAATGTTCATGATCTTCATCCACTCCACGTATTGCAGGTATTGCTCAGTGACCAATGCGATGGGGATATCATAGATATCCAGTTCATTCTTTTTGATCAGATGAACCAGAAGATCCATTGGCCCTTCAAATATATTTTCCAACTGAACTTGGTAAATTTCTTTTTGCATTAAGACACGCTTCTATATTTTGATAGCGGCCCTGACAGCCTCCATGGTAGCCCGGGCTGATTTTCTGGCCCGGTTACATCCATCGGCCATGATTTCATCGACCTGTTGCGGGTGGGCTTCATAATAGGCGCGCTTTTCACGTATAGGCGCCAGCGCTTGGCTCAGGTTAAGCGCCATTTTCTTTTTGCATTCTACGCAACCGATCTTTGCTGCGCGGCAGTCCTGGTCAATCTCTATAACCTCGGCGGCCGGCGTGTATAATTTGTGAAAGTCAAAAACATTGCACACATCTGGGTCACCGGGGTCACTGCGCCGGGCGCGCTGTGGATCGGTGATCATGCCAGAAACCCTTTTACTGATCTGATCAGGCGTATCGGATAAGAAAATGGCATTGTCATAACTTTTGCTCATTTTGCGTCGATCGGCACCCAATATTTTCGGGGTTTCGGTCAATATTACTTTGGGCTCCGGGAAGACATCACCGTAAAAGTGGTTAAATCGTCTGGCGATTTCACGGGTGATTTCAACATGCGGCGCCTGGTCGACGCCCACCGGCACGCCATAGGGTTTATACATGATAATATCAGCTGCCTGCAAAATTGGATATCCCAAAAAACCGAAGTTGGACAGGTCCTTGTTGCTGATCTGAGTGATTTGCTCCTTATAGGTTGGGTTGCGCTCGAGCCAGGGCACCGGAGTGATCATCCCCAGAATGAGAAACAGTTCCGCGTGCTCTTTGATTTCTGATTGTACAAAGAGGGTGCTCTTTTCCGGTGTCAATCCCGCACTGAGCCAATCGATCATGATTTCTTTGCGGAAACGATCGATTGCCGCCGTATCCTCATAATCGCTGGTTAGCGCGTGCCAATCGGCGATAAAATAGAAACATTCGTATTCTTCCTGTAACGCTACCCAATTTGCCAGCGCGCCCAGCAAATTGCCTAAGTGCAAAGGGCCGGTGGGTCGCATACCGCTTAAAATTCGTTTCTTATCACTCATCATTTACGTCCTTGCGATTCGATTCACCTAACTCTGAGGTCTTTGCTATATTCTTAGTAAAAAGTCCAGTACCGGTCTCATCACAAAAGTCATCAGTTGCGCCAGTGGTCCGATGATCAGCAGCGCAAATATGATGATCATACCAAAGCGCTCCAGACGCGTATACGGCCGTCGCAGCGCTGCGGGCAGCAGCATGGCAACGATACGGCTGCCGTCCAACGGCGGTATCGGAATCAAATTAAACAGCGCCAGCACACAGTTGATGACCACACTGTATTTTAGCAACTGCAGCAAGAGGACAGCCGGCTGTTCAAAATGTGTCTGCGCCCAGTCAGGATATCCTGCTGCGATCAGCTGAAAAAGCGCTGCCGAGATAATTGCCAGGATCATATTGGTCAGGACACCGGCTGATGCAACCCATATCGTTGCTTTGCGAAACTGTCGTAAATTGGCGAAATTTACCGGTACTGGTTTGGCATAGCCAAAGATAACCGGTGATCCGCTTAACTTTAAGAGGATCGGTAAAAGAAATGAGCCAAAAGCGTCAAGATGCTTAATTGGATTTAAGGTCAAACGACCGGCCAGACGGGCAGTCGGGTCGCCCAGTTTATCGGCAACATATCCGTGCGCCAATTCGTGCAATACGACAGCGACAACCAACGGCAATATCATCAAAATGAATTGAAGAACATCAAAATTACGCAACATAATTTCTGGCAAATTCCAGTTCGTCTTTTTTTGTTTTGAGTTTGTCGTTTAACTTGGCATCCAGGGTCGCCCGAAAAATATCCCGGTAAATCGGTCCGGGTTTCACACCCATCTGGATGAGATCTCTACCTTTGATGGATACCGTCACTTTTCGCAGTCCGGTAAAGTAATGTGAAATGGCCTTTTTTACCTTTTTTTGTCGGCTGATCGCCATCATGAACAAGATCAATTCAGTCCGGAATTCAGAGAGCATGCGATACAGGGCGCTATTGGGAACCGGCAAACTGCGCGCTAAAGCCAACACGCCTTTTTCGGCCGCAAACCGTTCCCTGCAGAATATTTTGTGAAAATGCGGTGCCAATTCAAAACGATTGCATATTTCTTCTGATCGCTTTGGGTCACAGGAATGGATCAAGACCAAAAAATAAACGACCCACTTCATATAGGATTCATCTAAAAAAAGCAAATCATGCCAGGCAATAGCCTGTTTAGCTGAATTTAATAAAGATATCAGACGTTTGTCGACTTCAATCGACGGGTAGATAAATTTGAGTAGATCCAGGTCATTGAGTCGGATAATGGCAGGCACGGGATTGTCTTCCTGTAGGATTTGTTTCAGTTCTGTGAGCACCCGCCGTCCGCTGAGACCCCGAAAGAAGTCCATGTTGACTGCGTTTTTGATCAACCTCTTGGTTAACTTGCCGATGGTAAATCCAAATCGCTGCTCAAATCGAATTGCCCGAAATACCCGGGTGGGATCCTCCACGAAACTCAAGTTGTGCAAAACACGAATAATTTTTTCTTTCAAATCCTTGCGCGCAGAAAAGAAATCAATCAGGGTGCCGAATTTTTCACTGTTCAGCTGAATCGCCAGCGTATTGATGGTGAAGTCCCTGCGGAAGAGGTCCAATTTTATCGAGCTCATTTCGACAATCGGCAAGGCCGCTGGAAATTTATAATACTCCAATCGGGCCGACGCCACATCGATTTTAAAGCTATCCTCAAAAATAATGACCGCCGTGCCAAATTTTTCATAGGTATGGATGCGCGCATGCTGCAACTTAGCATATTTTTTGGCAAAGGCGATTCCATCGCCTTCAATGACAATATCGACGTCTTCATCCGAGCGATACAGAAACAGATCACGAACGAACCCACCCACCACATAAGCACCATACCCGCATTCATCGGCAACTTCACCAATGGTTTTGAGAATTCTCAATAAGCGCCCACTCAGTCTTTCTTTCATAAATTTAACAACATTTCGCGTTTGGGCATGCGTCGGCTCCCGCAAAGGATCCGGCAATCCTGTAGAATCTTTTTTCGCCTGGCGAACCAAAATGTTCAACAAATCGGTGCGGGTGATCACACCGGCAATGGTGCTATTATCGATGACCGGTAAAACACGCTGCTTGTTTTCAATAATTTTTTCCTGAACTTCACTCAGGTCAGCTTCGGGTGCCACAGTGGCAAATTCGGTGGTCATGTATTCTTTTACCTGGGCCGATTCAAGTTTATGGTACAGGGCTTTTTCGATCACCTGTCGTGTGATATAGCCGCAAAGCCGATCCTGTCCGTTACGGTTTTCAGTGACCAGCAGGGCATTGATGTTGTAGCGGGTCAATAAATTGTTGGCATCCTTGCACGAGACATCATATCCTACGGTGATAGCCGGCGATGACATCAGGTTTTTGGCCTGTCGCTGGGCCTGCACCTTGCGATATAGAATATCGACAAGCTTGTTTTCAACCTGTGCCAGCGTATCGCCTTTGATGGATGCCGAGGCGGCATAGGCGTGTCCGCCGCCGCCCAGAGGGGTAATAATGCTGCCCACATCAACATCATTGATGCGGCTGCGGGCCACCACATAAATTTTATCTTCCATACGTCCAATGGCAAAAAGGGCATCGAGATTTTCCATTTTTACCATTTTTTGGACCAGAAACGCGAAATCCGGCATATACTTTTCAGTGGTTACTGTCGTGACTACCACATCGATTCCATTGACATTGTACCGCGTTGCAGATTGAATCATATCATTTAGCAAACCCACCTGCGCGGGGCTCAGCTCTCTGGCAATTAAATCCGAAACCACATTCAAATTAGCCCCTTTGGATAACAAAAATGCGGCTGCTTTAAAATCCTGCTCAGTGGTGGACGGAAAGGTAAATGAGCCCGTATCTTCATAGATCCCCAGGCACATGATCGTGGCTTCATCGGCACTGATCTCGATGCCCTTATCAGCTATAATCTCGGTCAGCAAGGTTACATTGGCGCCGCTCAAGCGCTTAACCTCGATATTGCCCTGAATATCATTATCCGTAGCCGGATGGTGATCGTAGATATGAATGTCCAGGTCCTTGCGCTTTAAAAGCTTGGCCAGTTTACCGATGCGTTTCGGTTGGCGGGTGTCCACCAGAACCAGTCGTTTGACGCTGCTGAAGTCGATGCGACCGATGTCGGCCATGTTAAACAGATAGGCCATTGAGTTGATAAAAAAATTTTTTAAATTCTTTTCCTGAGAACCCGGAAATACGACCAATGCATCCGGATAGAGCTTCTGGGCTGCCAGCATGGATGCCAGTGCATCAAAATCCGCATTCACATGGGTGGTAATGATGGTCAGGCCATCGGCTGACTGTTTTTCTGTTTTTGGCGTCATCTGTCAGGTGTTTGATGCTGGTGTCTCATATTTAGCAACAGGTATTTATCAAAATGACCATGTTTTTTTGTTTATGAACAAAACACAAAACGCAAAACACGAAATACCGGATAAAATTCGACCCTAGACGGTTTGAATATATTTAAGATATTGAAAATAATTATAATTTAAGCCTGTCCGACCGTATCACAAATGGCCCCAAATTGCCAACCAGATTTCTCGATCGGGTGGCACGTTTATTGACAACTATCTGAAATCGTTGTAATATTAATAATATTTGCCAACATTTGCAAGACAAAGGCCAAAAGGGGAGTGCGGTTTACCTGCGGCCCCCATGCGAACACACAGAAAGCTGCCCTAGCTGCACCGAATAAAAATCTTAAGTTTCCGCCAGGATGGACCGATATACTTTCTGTAGCTCAGGTAGCCTGAATTTCGTGTCCAGCTTTCACTTTCTGCCGATTTGATGGGCTGCGCATCGGCGAATCTAAGGGTTCTCAAAAATCAGGTATCAATTTGTTGGTTCTGAGCTGTCAAATATGATAAATTAATACATAAGCGAACTGTGGTTGCTATCGGGTTCGCAATGCCATTTGTGGCCTGGATTGTTTTAATGAATATGGAGGCTTGATCATGCCAGTTTATCAATGGGTAGGCACGAACAAAAATAATGAAACTCGCAAAGGCGAAATGGAGGCTACCAATGAAGCCATGGTTCGATCAAATCTGGTTCGACTCCGCATTACGCCAACCAAAATAAAGAAAAAGCCCAAAGATTTATTTGAAAACGTATCCTGGCTGCAACCCAAAGTCAAAGAAAAGGACATAATTTTATTTGCCCGTCAGTTCTCTACAATGATCGATGCAGGGCTGCCCATCATCCAGTGCCTGGAAATACTTCACACTCAGCAGAATAATAAAACCTTTAAACGAATGATCAAAGAAATCAAAGAAAAGGTTGAAAGCGGTGCGACGCTTGCCGAGGCACTCAAGCAATTTCCGAAACATTTTGATGATCTTTTTGTGAACATGATCGCAGCTGGCGAAGCCGGCGGTATCTTGGATGCTATCTTAAGACGTCTGGCCGCTTACATGGAAAAGGCCGCCAAACTCAAATCTCAAGTTAAAGGCGCAATGACGTATCCGATCGTAACGCTGATCATCGCCATTATCGTGCTGGCGGTTATTTTGGTTTTTGTCATACCGGTTTTTGAAGAAATGTTTGCTGATTTTGGCGGTGAGTTGCCCCTGCCAACCCAGATTGTCGTGACGGCCAGTGAGATTGCCAAGAGCAAGATTGTCTATATCATCATCGGGCTGATCATTTTCTCAATTGCCTTCAAAAAAGCATACGCCACTGAAAAAGGGCAGGACATGGTTGATGATCTTGTGCTCAAAATACCCGTTTTTGGTGAATTGCTGCGCAAAGTGGCAGTTGCCAAATTTACCCGTACCATGGGCACCATGCTGGCCAGCGGGGTCGCTATTCTTGAAGCACTTGATATTGTGGCTAAAACAGCCGGAAACCGAACGATCGAAAAGGCTGTTTATGATGTGCGTTCTGGTATAGCTGAAGGTCGTACGATGGCTGACCCCTTGCAGGAAAGCGGCGTTTTTCCGGCCATGGTGTGTCAGATGATCGGGGTCGGTGAATCCACCGGGGCGTTGGACGCCATGCTGGAAAAAATCGCCGATTTTTATGACGAAGAAGTTGATCAGGCAGTTGAAAATATGACCGCCTTGATTGAACCGTTTATGCTCGTGTTTTTAGGGGCCACCATCGGCGGGTTGGTGGTTGCCATGTATCTGCCCATATTTAAGATGGCCGGAGCCATTCAATAATATCGCTGAGCCGTCGAAGCCTATACATAAAAGACATCTCTCATTTCTGATACCGCTTGTTTAGCGCATACCCTTTGTGTATGATATAGATATCTGTCGTACCGTAATCGAATTACGGCCCTTTTCGCTGGGGTGCTGATTTCTGATGCCACTTTTCAACAGTCCCGTTTGACAAGCCATGCTTGAAATTGATGACAAAACAAAACTCAAGTGGTTGATATTTATACGTGTTCTTTTTTCATTGCTGCTGTTGGTTTCTGCCGTTCTCCAGCATATGGGTGAAAACACCCCGCCGATGGATCGATCGCTGGTGGTTCTTTACGGCCTTATCACCGCGATATTCGTTTTATCCGTTGTTTACAGTGTGTTGCTCAAACGTGTCAAAAACCTCACCCGTTTCGCCTTTATCCAAACCGGCATCGATACCTTAATTGTAACCCTGATCGTCTTCTTAACCGGCGGTTTTGTGAGCGTATTTTCCTTTCTTTATTTGGTCGTCATTATTTATTCTAGTATGTTGCTTCCCATGCGTGGGACGATGGTTATTGCGGCATTCTGTAGTTTGCAGTTTTGCGCACTGGTCGAGCTGGAATATTTCGGCATTCTCAATCCAATCGGTATCAACGGTAATCCCCTTGCCAGCGCTTATGACTGGAGCCAGATCTTCTTTAAATTGATGATCACCATGACAGCTTGTTTTGCAGTCGCCTTTTTAAGCAGTTTGTTGTCTGAACAGACCCGCAAAACTAAGGAAGAATTGCGCACCATGGAAGGTCACGTGAAGCGAGTTGAAAAGATGGCAGCTGTCGGCGAGATGGCTGCCGGTTTGGCCCACGAGATTAAAAATCCGCTGGCGGCTTTAACCGGTTCAATACAGCTGCTCAAAGAAGATATGCGCTATGACCCTGACCATGCACGGTTGATGCAAATTATACTGCGCGAAGCCGACCGCTTGAGTTCTCTGGCCAGCAATTTTTTGTTTTACGCCCGCCCGCCAGCCGGCAAGGTCGAACCCATCGATCTCAGCCTGGCCTTGCTTGAAATTGCGGAGCTTTTTGAAATCGACGGGTCCAATAACGGGCGCGTCAAAACAACCAAAAATGTGTCCTCTAATGTATGGATTACGATGGATCCGGGTCATCTGCACCAAATTCTGTGGAATCTGCTGCTGAATGCAGCCGAGGCAATTGATGGTGAAGGCCAAATCGGGATTGAGATGTTTCCCGCCAAAAACAAATACGCCTGTGTCAAAATCAGCGATAATGGCAGCGGCATTTCTCCAGAGACATTGAAGACGATTTTTGATCCGTTTTTCACGACCAAACCAAACGGCACCGGACTTGGTTTATCGATTGTCCATCGGATAGTTGAGGCCAATGACGCTTGGTTAAACGTCGAAAGTCAGCTCAACAAAGGCACCACCATTACTTTACATTTCAAGCAAATGTCCCCACCGGACTAACCTACCGGACAACAACCGAACTCGGACTTGACAGTCAACGGTAAAATGGGATACCAAAATCAGTTTATACCGGTAAGTTATACGGATTTTTAGCCAAAGGACATCAATTCACCCATTTTAAACTGTCGCTAAGCTCTTTCAAACCCCAATCCGCCGTTGAGCGATGTTTAAAGCCCGGGGGCAGGATCGGTGACGGGATTGAATATGGAAAAAACCAGCGAGCTCATTCAAAAAAGAAGAAATAAATTTAACACCCTCAAAAAAAGTGATTTGCAGCTTTTTCCGAATGATTTCAAAGTATCTCACAACATCTCGGAAATTAAGTCGCTAACAGAAAAATCACCGGAGACGCTAAAATCCAAATCGCCCCTTTTTGCTGTCGCCGGGCGCATGGTGGCCATCAATCGATTCGGCAAAACAACGTTCATCCGTTTTCGGGATCGGACCGGGCAATTGCAGGCCTACATCCGCAAAGATCAAATCGGTGATGAGACCTATCAGCTTTTTAAACAGCTGGATGTCGGTGATTTTGTCGGTCTTGCTGGAGAGATGTTTCAAACCAAAACCGGTGAATGGACAATACTGGCCAAAGAGTTAAAGCTGCTCTGCAAAACGATTCGGCCGCTGCCTGAAAAATTTCATGGGCTTAAAGACCCGGAAAAGCGCTATCGTCAGCGTTACCTGGACCTGATCATGAACGCTGATGTCAGAAAGCTTTTCGTGCGGCGCAGTCAAATTATTCAGGAGGTTAGAAATTTTTTTCTGAAGCATGATTTCCTCGAGGTCGAAACCCCAATGATGCAGCCCATTGCAGGCGGCGCTGAAGCGGAGCCATTTATTACGCATCACAATGCACTGGGAATGGATCTTTATTTGCGGATTGCCCCAGAATTGTATTTAAAGCGCCTGGTGGTCGGTGGATTTGAGCGGGTTTTTGAAATCAATCGAAGTTTTAGAAACGAAGGTATTTCCACCCAGCATAATCCCGAATTTACGATGCTAGAATTTTATCAGGCCTATGCTACCTATACCGATCTGATGGACTTAACCGAGCAGCTATTTTCCTTCGTAGCGCAGGTAGTCAACGGTTCCACAACCATTGTTTATCAAAACGATACCATTGAATTGGCCGGTCCCTGGCGTCGCATGACACTGTCTGAAGCATTGGTGGATATCGGCGGTATTGAGGCCAAGTTGTTAAAAGATAAGGACGCTTTGTTGAGTGTTGCCTCCCAGAGCGGAATCCAAATTACCAAGACCGGTCGGTTAGGCAAAGTGATTACAAAACTGTTTGATGCTTTGGTTGAGCCCAAATTAGTTCAGCCCACTTTTATCACCGGCTATCCGGTAGAAGTTTCGCCGCTGTCACGTCGCAGTGATCATGAACCTGACATCACCGACCGTTTTGAACTCTTTATAGCCGGTCGTGAGATCGCCAACGGATTTTCAGAGCTAAACGACCCCGTGGACCAGCAGGAACGTTTTAGCCAACAGGTTGAAAATCGGGCAGCCGGAGAAAAAGATGCGCACCAGATGGACGACGATTATATTGAAGCACTAGAATATGGTCTTCCGCCAACGGCCGGTGAGGGCATTGGTATTGATCGCCTGGTGATGTTGCTCACCGATGCGGATTCAATCCGCGAAGTCATTCTTTTTCCGCATATGAAACCCAGGGGCTAAGTGGCGGAATTGGGGGCGTATATCCTAATTCAAAAAAGATAATCAGAAATATGGTATTTGGTAAAATTGCCTTGTAAACTTTAACTGCCAAAGCGGCGCCTATATCAATTGCAATGCAAAACCCCATAATGGGATGCCGTTAACCAATAACGCAAACTCAATATATCCATTCTAAACCCATGTCTTTTGAATTATACATCGGCCGTCGTTATCTAAGGGCCAAACAAAAACAAGCATTTGTCTCGCTGATTACCATTCTTTCGATTGCCGGGGTAACGGTCGGTGTGATGGCTCTGATCGTTGTGATTGCTGTAATGACCGGTTTTGATGCCGATCTCAAAGCCCGGATTCTGGGGGGACAATCTCAGGTGATGCTCATGCGCCACGGTGGTCAATTTAAAGATTACCGTTCGGTCTTAACCCAGGTGGGAAAAGCCAAAGGCGTTGAAGCCGCCACTCCTTTTATTGTCACCCAGGCGATGCTACGCTCCAAATCCGGTGCAGCCGGTGTCGTGATCCGTGGAATCGATCCTGCCACCGCCGGGCAGGTGATGGCAACTTTGGCCCAGGTGTCTTTGCCGGATTTGTCTTCGAATGAATCCAACCAGCAATCTTCGCTCCAGGAACCCGGTATTGTCCTGGGGAAAGAGTTGGCCCGCAATCTGGGTGTAATTGAAGGTGACCGGATTTATCTGATATCGGCGCATGGTATGCTGTCTCCAATCGGACACCTGCCGGCTATGAAACAGTTTAAGGTGACCGGCTTTTTCCAATCGGGCATGTATGAGTATGATCAGACCTTCGCTTTTATCCATATTTATGATGCGCAAAAAATGTTGCGAATGGGTGATTCGGTAACCGGTATCGATATTCGTGTTAACGATATATACGCGGCTCGCGCGATTGCGGATAGCATCATTTCCGAGCTTGGCTTTCCATACTGGGCACGCGATTGGATGCAAATGAATCAAAATTTATTTCGAGCGCTTAAAATGGAACGCTGGGTGATGGCCATTATTTTGATTTTAATCGTATTGGTGGCTGCATTTAATATTGCCAGCAGTTTGATTATGCTGGTTATGGGAAAAACACGCGATATTGCCATCTTAAAGGCCATGGGCGCCACAAACCAAAGCATCCGCAAAATTTTTGTTTTTAACGGGATGGTCATTGGCGCCATCGGCACGTTTTTAGGGTTATGTCTGGGTCTTTTACTGTGCACGTTGCTCAAACATTACGATATTTATGAGTTAACCGGTGATATTTATTATTTTACGACCACCCTTCCAGTAAAAGTGGAACCTTTATGGGTTCTGGGTATCGTTTCGGCTGCCATGGTCATCTGCTTTCTGGCAACCCTTTATCCTGCGAGGCAGGCGTCCAAACTGGACCCGGTGGAGGCCATTCGTTATGGATAGTTCAGGATCTTTTGAAAAATCGAGTCGACCCAAATTGAACAGCCGTCCGCAAACCCACGCAGGTGGCTGGATCAGCGCCAATAATCTAGTCAAGAGCTTTCAAAACGGCGGAGTCAGCATTGATGTTTTAAAAGGCGTTCAGCTGGATCTTGCGTCAGGGGAGTCGGTTGCTATTGTTGGTGCCTCAGGAATCGGTAAGTCGACACTGCTACACATTCTTGGCACTCTTGACCGACCTGATAGCGGCATTTTGAAATTTCAAGGTGAGGATGTTTTTCAATATGATGATATTAAGCTGGCACACTTCCGCAACAAAACCATCGGTTTTGTTTTTCAGTTTCATCACTTGCTTCCTGAATTCAGCGCCCTTGAAAATGCAATGATGCCGGCAATGATCAGCGGCTTAAGCAAATCAGAAGCTTTTGCAGCTGCCGAGAAAATATTGGTTCGAGTCGGTCTGCAGGATCGGTTGAACCATCGTGTCGGCAAGCTTTCAGGAGGAGAGCAGCAGCGTGTAGCTTTGGCCAGAGCCCTGATTTTGAAACCAGCTATTTTGCTGGCAGATGAACCCACCGGCAACCTGGATAATCGCAACAGTGATCAGGTGCATCAATTGATAATGGAATTGAACCAAGAACTATCCATGACCCTGGTGGTGGTGACTCACAATATGGAGTTGGCGTCCTTTATGTCTCGCCGTGTTACCATAACCGCTGGGCAACTAGAGCTCGTCACCTAAATTGCCAATGCGATGATTGAGAACAAGATCTTTACTGCCTTTAAAATAGCCGAAATCAGTTCAAAACAAATTGCCTTCTTTGCAGATATCAATAGATGATCAAACACGATTCAACCTTTTTAAAGGTACGGCGCTCTTTTAAGACGCAGGTGATCAATAAGTTATGTTTGATCATTATGGTCGTAATGGGTATCTGCCAGCAAACAGCCATCGCACAGCAAGCACCGAGTGCTGTCATATTGCCGTTTGATATATTTGCCGAACAAGATCTGACCTATTTGCAAACTGAAATTCCCTCGGCCTTAATGAAATCTTTAGAGCAGGCCGGCGCAAGAGTCTTGTTGCTTGATCCGGTTTCAGAACCGAATTGGAAAAAGCGGGTGAGCAGTATTGAAGAAATAAAGGGGCTGAGTGTTCAGACCGGAGGCGACTTTATAATCTGGGGCAGCCTAACCTGGCTCGGGCAGCAGTTCAGTTTGGACTTAAAATTATTTGAAGCGTCTGCCGCAAGACCGCAGCTGTATACAGTTGAGGGCAAAGGGATCGAAAACTTACCAACTTCAGTCGACAAGCTTGCTCAGGAACTGGTATTGAGGATATTTAAGCGCCAAAGAATTCTGGAAATAAGTATAGATGGCAATCTGCGGATTGAGGCTGAAGCCATCAAAAGGGTGGTTAAGACACAACCCGGCGACATATATAACCCTAAAAACCTGTCCGATGATCTGAAGGCAATTTTTGCCATGGGATATTTTGATGATATCCAAATTCTTTCTGAACCACGGCCGGATGGAGTGATGGTCACCTTTAAGATCAAGGAAAAACCGACCCTGCGCGCTGTGCGTTTCAGCGGCATACGCTGGGCTTTTGAAGAGGAAGAGGTCGCAGAGGTCATTACCGCCAAAAGGGGCTCTATTTTAAACATCAATGTTATCCAAAACGATATTGATCGCATTACAGAGCTGTATAAAGAAGAAAATTACCACAACGTAAATGTTGACTACAAAATTTATGAGCGCAAAGACAATCAAGCTGATATCGAGTATATTATTGAAGAGGGGGAGAAGTTTCAAATTGAAAGAATTATGTTTGAGGGCAATGAGGCCTTTTCAGATAAAGAGCTTAAACGCCAGATGGCCACTGCGGAAGAAAACATCCTTTCATGGTTTACCTCCGCCGGTGACCTAGATGAAAATAAGCTGGAACAGGACGTCGCCAGGCTTACTTCTTTTTATAAAAATAACGGATATATGCAGGCGCGGGTAGGTGAGCCAGAAGTCAATTTTGTTGGTCAAGAGATCGAGATCACAATAGAAATTAATGAAGGGCCGCGTTTTAGGGTGGGTGAAGTCAGCTTGACTGGGGATTTGATTTTAGAACAAGCAGAATTGATCGAAAGCTTAAAAATCAGGCAAGAGGAGTTCTACAATCGGGAGATACTGCGCGGCGACGTCTTAAACCTTACAGACTTATATTCCAACCAGGGTTTTGCCTATGCCGATGTCGCGCCGCAGGTTAAGCAGGATTCTGAAAAACGGGTGGTTGATATCGTCTTTGATATCAAAAAAGGCCAGCAAGTTTACTTTGAGAAAATTATTATTTCCGGTAACACCAAAACGCGGGATAAGGTCATCCGCCGGCAACTGCGTGTTTACGAGCAGGAGCAGTTTAGCTCGACGCGGCTTAAACGCAGTATTCGCAACCTCTATCGCCTCGATTATTTCGAACAAGTCAATGTGGATACCAGCAAAGGAAGTGCCGATGATAAGATGGTTCTTAAAATTGATGTTGTCGAAAAATCAACCGGCGCTTTCAGTTTTGGGGCTGGCTACGGAAATGCCGATAAGTTATATGGAACCATTTCCATTTCCGAGCGCAACCTTTTTGGCAGGGGCCAAAAGCTGGAACTCAAAGGCACTATGGGCAGTAAAACCCAAGATATTGATCTCACTTTCACCGAGCCCTATGTCTGGGATATTCCCTTAAGCGGAACCCTTACGTTTTACAACTGGAAATACGACTTTGAAGAATATGATAAGGACAGTTTTGGTTTTGGACTTTCCTTTAGCTATCCTATTTTTAATTATACCCGAGCGCGTTTGGGCTATGTCTATGATATAGCGGACATCAGCAATATCAGCAGCGATGCGCCCGGTTCCATCAAAGAGCTCAATGGCAAAAATACAAAAAGCAGTATCAAGTCATCGCTGCGCTATGATTCTCGCGACAGTACCTTTGTGCCCTCGGAAGGATCCAATCATGGATTCTCATTTGAATTTGCCGGCCTGGGTGGCGATATTGGGTTTATGAAATACATCGGCGAAACCACTTATTACTTGCCTTTGTTTTGGGGATTAGTGCTTGCACCTCATGCTGAAGCCGGCTATGTTAATAAAACCCGGACAAAGAAACTGCCCGACTATGAGAAGTTTTATTTAGGCGGCATTGGTTCGTTAAGGGGATTTAAGCGTGACGATTTGGCCCCACGCGACAACGATAACAATTCCATTGGGGGTGACAAATACGTGCAGTTTAATTTGGATCTGACGTTTCCGTTGTTAAAGGATCAGGGCGTATTTGGCGGACTGTTTTTTGACACCGGTAGAGTCTATGGGGATAATGAAAGCATCGAACTCGATCCGGGTGATTTGCGCCAAAGCGCGGGGTTGGGTATCCGCTGGATGTCGCCCATGGGGCCCGTGCGCCTGGAATATGGGTTTATTCTTGATCAAAAAGAAACAGATGACGGCCCAGGTAACTGGGAATTTTCCATGGCATCGGCTTTTTAAAACTGCAAATGTTTAAAGCAAAAACATAAATTACTTCGATAACCATCAGGGGGAAAAGAATGTTAAGATCTTATAAATCAAAAGCGATATCCATTGGCTTTATTTGTCTTATGTGGCTCGGGCCGGCGATGGCAGCAGATGTGGCCAAAATTGGCGTCATTGATATCCAGCGAATTATGAGCACATCTGAGCAAGGGAAAGCTGCCAAGGCGCAGATAAAAGAGCAAAGTGATAAAATGACGACGGCCTTGAAAGAAAAAGGCGCTGAGATTGAAGAGCTTAAAAAACAGCTTGAACGTGAATCGATGGTGATGAGCAAAGAGAAACGTGAGGAAAAAGAAAGAGAATTCCGAATCAAACTCAATGATCTCAAAACTCTCGAGAAGCGCTACCGCGGGCAATTGCAGGCCATCGAAAAAAAACTGGCGGGTGAAATGCGTAAGGCGGTATTTGAGCTGGTCACAGAAATCGGCAAAAAAGAGGGATATCTACTGATTATCAATAATTTTGACGTTATGTATTCGCCGGGTTCAATTGATATTACCGATCAAGTAATTAAACAGCTGAATGCTAATTACAAAAAATAAGATGACTCTTCGCGCGCCAGTCTAAAACCACTTTTATGGCATTTATGACTGGCGCAGCCCATTAGGAGATATTATGGACAAAACTTATGATATACAGGCCATACTGAAACTTTTACCCCATCGGTATCCGTTTATTTTGGTTGACCGGGTTTTGGATATCGTGCCGGGTGAACGGATTACTGCTCTGAAAAATGTCACCATTAATGAGCCTTTCTTTCAAGGGCATTTTCCTACCCATCCAATTATGCCGGGCGTCTTGATTGTGGAAGCCATGGCACAGGCTGCAGGGGTTCTTGCTCTTGAGTCGATGCCTGCCGAAAAACAAGGTCAGCCGGTTTTTTTTATGGGAATGGATAAAGTTAAATTCAGAAAGCCGGTGGTACCCGGTGACCAGTTGTTATTAAACATTCAAATATTAAAATCCCGATCAAATATCGTGAAGGCATCCGCAAAAGCGACTGTTGATGACACAACAGTGGCTGAGGCCGAAATTATGGCCACACTCGGGTAAATATCCTTAGCGGTCATTTCAAATTTGTCTCCATTATAATGTGGTATCTAATTGCGACCGGACCACCCGAATGGGTGGTATGGTCAGGTATGGCGTTCCCACCAATTAGCATCGGTTTTTAAAGCAGAAATGAAAGCCTTTTCACTCATAAACAGATATATATTTAGAGAATTTGTTCCACCTTTTGTGGTAAATGTGCTGTTGTTTACATTTATATTCCTGATGGCCGAACTGATTCAAATTACCAATTGGATCGTCAATTACGGTATTAATTTGTCAACCATTTTGCGAATGATTTTCTACCAGACGCCCTATTTTCTTATCTTTGTCATTCCCCTGTCCATTATGATTACCGTTTTGCTGACCTTTTTAAAATTATCCAGTGAAAATGAAATTTTGGCCATTAAATCCGGTGGTATCGGTCTGTATGGCCTGTTGGTACCGGTGGGCGCGGTTTGTCTAATTGGATTTGTCTTAACGCTTTTTATGACGCTTTATGGACAGGCGTGGGGACGGTCTGCGCTCAGAGCGTTGACGGTCCAAGTGGTCTCTGAGAGCGTTGATATCGGCCTAAAAGAGCGTACATTTGATGACAGCTTCAATGGCGTTACCCTTTACGTAAATGAAATCGATCTAAGAAACAAATCTTTGGTTGACGTTTTTATTGAAGACAACCGTCAACCTGATAATGTCAATACGGTCATTGCCCCCAGAGGCATCATTTTTAACGACCCCGATAATGCTTCTGCCCATTTACGGCTTTTCAACGGCACCATTCATCAAACCAACCTCAATGAGAAGACCGCGCATGCCATTCAGTTTGACACTTATGAAATCAGCCTGGATACCCAGAGGTCCGAGGGCAAAAAAAAGGCAAAACCAAAACGGCCAAAGGAAATGGGGTTTGGTGAATTGCGTCGATCTGTCCGTGACGCAGACAGAAAGGACGAACGATATTTTAGTTTGCTGCTGGAACTGCACCGGCGACTTTCCCTTCCGTTCGGTTGCTTTGCACTGGGACTTATTGCCGTTTCACTGGGTGTACAGGCCAGGTCGGCCAAACGGTCATTTGGCCTTGTTTTGGGCCTTCTCATTTTTTTGGTTTATAACTTGCTGATGTCTATGGGCAAAGTTTATGGGGAAACAGGCGCTTTTCCACCTCAGATCGGCATGTGGCTTCCCAATGTTATCATCGGTGGATTGGGCGTGTATTTTCTCATTCGAACAGCAAATGAACGCTCGCTTAAGCTCGACATTATCTATCGCTGGCTGCAAAATTTGATATCAAGGTGGAAACCGTAGTCTTCACCAAAGGGAATGTCTCATCCCATGACGATATTAGACCGTTATTTACTAAAAGAGATTCTCAAGTGCTTTGTCATTGTGTTGGCTGTCGTTTTGGGATTGTATATCATTGTCGAATTTTTCAACAAGGCCGATAACTTCATGGAAGCCGGATTATCGATTTCGCGATTAATCCGTTACCTGCAGTTAAAGCTACCCCAGATTATTGTTCAAATAACTCCCATTGGCATTCTTTTGGCGGTTTTAGTTGCATTTGGCTTGATGAACAAGCACAATGAAATCATTGCTCTCAAAAGCGGTGGTGTCAGTATCTATTTTTTATTGAGAGCAGTTATGGTCATCGCCATATTTATCAGTACGGGCCTTTTTTTATTATCCGAAATCGTTGTGCCGATAACCATTAGCAAGGCCAACAGAATTTGGCTGAGTGAAGTTAAAAAAAAGCCGGTTTTGGCAACGCGCCAAAAAAATATTTGGATTAAAGGAAACCGGGCCATATACTTTATTAAATTTTTTAACCCTCGCCATAATAGAATTTCCGGAGTTACATTGAATTATTTTGATGACAAATTTAGACTTTCAAAAAGAATCGATGCTACCAGCGGTGTGTATAAAAATGACACGTGGGTATTTTCCGAAGTTATGGTACAAACGCTGAATAAAGAAACCGAGACTTATGCCGTGCAGTTTTATCCTGAGCAGGAAGCAGATATCGAAATTCTACCAGAGGATCTTAAGCGTGTGTTTACAAAGTCCGAAGAGATGAATGTTGCCGAGCTATTTTCCTATATTCGTGAAGTCGAATCTGAAGGATATGATGCCACAACGTTTAGGGTCGACCTGCATGCTCGTTTTGCGCTGCCTATTTTATCGATAATCGTGTGCATTATTGGCATCGGGATTGCCGTTAAACGTAAAGGCCGGGAGGGGCCGTCTGTGAGTATTGCCTATGGTGCGCTGATGATATTTCTGTATTGGGTACTTCACAGTTTTTGCCTTTCTCTCGGTTATGGCGGATTACTGCCACCGATCATCGCAGCTTGGATTTCAAATATCATTTTTTCATGTTATGCTGTTTTGAATCTATTAAATGCTGAATAAGAGGAGCGCTTTATGGCCATTAGCCAAGAATTATTAGAAATATTAGCCTGTCCGAAATGCAAGGGCGACATTCACCTCAACGATAACCAAGATGGACTGATATGTGATCACTGCAGACTGCTTTACGAGATTAAGGACGACATTCCGATTATGCTGATTGATGAGGCCAAACCGCTTGATGGAGAGTGACACTGGTATTGTTTTGGACGAATTGTGCAAGCCGTTGAGGCATTTGTGCAAACAAATGCCGACGGTTAATTGTTATTTGTTATTCGTTATTCGAATTTGAGCCATTTGTCCGATTGATACAGTTGTTGCGAATAACGAATAACCGATAACGAATATCTGTGAAAAGATGAGTGTACTGCAATTGCCCCAGCCGGCAAAATTGATCATCGGAATTTTTACGGGCGAACTTAAAGTTAGTGAAAAGCTGATACCGGAATTCAAATCTCAATTTGGTCAAATCGATTTGGTCAGTCCCTGGATGTCGTTCAATTGTACCCGATACTACGAGTCTGAAATGGGATCTCCTTTACACAGACGGGTATATTCATTTGCGTCACTGATTCAACAGCAGGACCTGGTCAGCATAAAAATAGCGACCCACCAAATTGAGCTAGCCTATTCACATGACGGGCAACGTCGTGTTAATATTGATCCGGGTTATATGCTGTCCGAAAGACTTGTATTGGCATCCGGCAAGAATTTTAGTCATCGCATATACATTGGTGACGGTGTTTATGCAGATTTAACCCTTATCTTTCAAAAGGGTCGCTTTCAGCGGCTGCCATGGACCTATCCGGATTATGTCGCAAGCAACATGCTCAATTTTCTTGAAAAGGTTCGCAACAAGTATTTATGGGATCGACGCGCCAATGTCTGAAATTTTGCAATTTCAATCGGTTGCATAACTTCTATCGGTTTCACGTGCATCCCGGTTGGTTGCCTTGACAAAGTTTGCAGTTTTAGTAAAACAGCCGACAACCCGTTTTTAAAAGCAACGGAGATAGGCAATCATTATGATTAAAAGTATGACCGCTTTTGCCACAGTTGAAAAGACAAATGACGATTTATCAGCAACGGTTGAAATCCGATCTTACAACAGCCGGCACCTCGATATCTTTCTAAGGGTTCCGCCACCTTACCAATTGCTGGAGGATAAAATTAAAGATCTGATTACCGCCCGCATCGCCCGCGGGAGACTTGAGATGCGGCTACATATCGAGGATCACACAACGGAAGCCACTGCCCTTGAAATTGATGACGCCAGAGCCGATGCTTTAATGGCCATTTTTGAGGAATTAAAAAGTAAATTTGAGTTAAAAAATGATATAACATTGGACACATTGCTCAATGCGGGCGGTATCATTAAGCCGGTTGAAAAACTGCAAGACGACGAAATAATTTGGCCAGTGGTCAAAGCGTGCATTGTCCCGGCGCTTGATGATCTTGAGGCCATGCGGTGCAAAGAAGGTGATTTTATTGAAGCCGATCTTAAACAACGACTTATTTTTATCAATGATTGTCTAAAGCGCATCAAGAAAGGCTCTGAAAATCTTTTTGGGCAGTATCAGCAAAGACTCAAAGAGCGAATTTCGGCTTTAACGCAAGACATTGTTGAACTCGATCCAGCACGGATTGCTCAGGAAGCTGCCATTTTAGCCGATCGAAGCGATATTTCCGAAGAACTGACCCGAGCAGCCAGTCACATGAGCCAATTCGATCAAATTCTGCAGGCCCAGGAGCCTGCGGGTCGGAAATTAAATTTTTTGCTGCAGGAGCTTAATCGAGAGTTTAATACCATGGGTTCCAAGATCGGCAATGCCGCCATCTCCCATTTAATTATTGATGTTAAATCGGAGCTTGAAAAAATCAGAGAGCAAATACAGAACATAGAATAACTTCGGGCAATGGTAAGCCAATAGCCTCAAATTAAACCTGCGCGATAGATTGTTTTATTTTTTTCGTTTTATCAGCGCGTCAGCGCTTCAGAAAATGTGAAGACCGCTCTTGATTTTTCTTGATCGGCTGGATTAAACCTGGAGGTAACATGGACCAGACGTTATTAAACATTGGGTTTGGCAGTTCGGTGGTCGCAGATCGCGTCGTTGCGATCGTATCGCCCAATTCCGCCCCCATGAAACGCCTCAAAGATGAGGCCAAAGAAGAAAAGCGTCTGATTGACGCCACGCATGGTCGCAGAACGCGTTCCATAATTGTTATGGACAGCAATCATGTTGTTCTGTCAGCAATTCAAGCAGAAACCGTATCTCAACGCTACGCGACGCTCAAAGAGCTTGTGTGACGCTTGGCAACCATTCACAAAAAACAGGGCAGATAGCCAGACCCGCGTGTGCCAACAATAGCTGTTTTGGGGTCACTCAACATAAAATCCTTGAACAGCGCGTCTTAATACCGATACACACCATTTAAAGTCGGGGGATATCCGCTTATATGCCTTCACCATCGCCGCATCTGTTTATCATTTCAGCGCCATCCGGTACCGGTAAGACAACTCTTTGTCGGCAGGTGCACAAACAATTCCCAGATATGCGTTATTCGGTGTCGTATACATCGCGGCATCCCCGTAAGAGTGAACAAGAAGGTATTGACTATCATTTCATCGATCGGGAAGAATTCAAACATCGCATCGATACGGGTCGCTGGGCTGAATGGGCTTTGGTTTACGACAATTATTATGGGACTTCGGCAGATTTTATCGATGAAGGCCTGCGTGCTGGAAAAGATATTCTGCTAGATCTGGATGTGCAGGGAACCCGCCAGCTGCTTGAACGTTACAGCCAATGTGTCGCCATTTTTATCCGGCCGCCATCGTTGGAGGTGCTGCGGCAGCGTTTAGAAAAGAGGGGAACCGACAGTGTGGAAACGATTGCAGTCCGCATGGGGCAGGCTGAAAACGAAATGGCCCAGCAAGACATGTACCACCATGTCATCGTAAATGAACAGCTTTCAGTGGCCCTTGAAGATTTGATATCCGTCATAGAAATCTATCGTAAGCCGGTTTAGGGCCACCTCATTTTTCTTCAGGTAACCCGATGACAAGGCGCCGGGATACAGGCCTGATTCTTCTTAACGCTGAGGATTATTACGTGCTCAAAGGACAGTTGCTGATGTGAAGGAAGAAATTCTTTATGGTTTCCATCCGGTTTGTGAGGCATTGAAAGCGGGCCGCCGCACTTTTCACGAAATTTTTATTGCCGAGAAAACCGCGAATAAGCGCATTGAACATGTTCGGTTGTTGGCCGAACGCAAAAAACTCCCCATAAAAAAGCTCAGCCTGCCCAAACTGCAAACCTTAGCTGGAAATGCCTCTCATCAGGGCGTTGCGGCCAGCGTAAAACCGTATCCGCTGGTCGAGGTCGCTGAAATCCTTAAATCTGCTATATCAACCGGGCATCCACCATTTTTGCTATTGTTGGACCATATTTTAGACCCGCATAATTTGGGCGCTATTATTCGAACAGCGCTTTGTGTCGGTGTTGATGGCGTTATTATTCCGAAGGATCGCTCTGCGTATCCATCACCAGCGGTATGCAAAATTTCCAGTGGCGCCCTGGAGCACATGCAGGTGGCTCAGGTGAATAATGTGGTGCGTTGTATAGAATCCCTCAAAGAACGCGATGTGTGGATTGTGGGACTGGACCCAAGCGCCACGCAATCGCTCTTTAGCGCTCCAATGACAGGGGCGCTCGGACTTGTGATCGGTGGTGAGGAAAGAGGCTTGAGATCTTTGGTGAGAAAGAAATGCGACTTTCTGATTTCCATTCCCCAGCGCACAACTATCGGTTCGTTGAATGCTTCGGTGGCCGGGGCCATCGCCATGTATGAATCTTACCGACAGCGCTGGGTTGATCAACATTCATAATGGTTGGCCAAACCGTGCAGGAGAACTTGCGAGCGTGCAACAAAATTCTAGCGCTAAAACGGCAGCACCGCATTGGTTGACATCCATAAAGAATATTTTCCTGGATGCGATCTTTCCGCCAAAATGTCTAATGTGCGGCCACCTTTTCCAATCCGCGGCGACTGATCCCGTAAGCGAGTCCGCAATTTCCCAACAGCGGGATGTGCTGTTCTATGCGCAGCGATGGCTGACGGCACTCTGTTGCCAGAGCTGCCTGAATGCAGTAGCGGCCATTTCCGAACCTTTTTGCAAGCATTGTGGGATGATGTTCAATCAGCCGCAAGCCGACAACGCCTTTTGCAGCGACTGTATGATGCAGCCTCATAAATTTCGGATGGCGCGGGCGGCCATCGCCTATGACGCGCAATCGATGGTGATGATTCAGCGATTCAAATATACCGGCAAGACACAGCTGGCAGGGCCTTTTGGCGCTTTGTTGCTGTACACTTTTTTGCGGTATTGGCACCCTGAATCCATCGATCTCATTTTGCCGGTACCCCTGCATCACCAAAAATTCCGGCGCCGCGGCTTCAATCAAGCGCATTTGATGCTCGATCAATGGCAAAAGATGTCAACCGTAAAAATATCGGCCGATTTGTGCAAACGCCTGCGAACGGATGTGTTGCTGAGAAATAAGAAAACTGTACCCCAAACCGGACTCGGCCGCTCTGAGCGTAAGGAAAACATCGAGGGCGCCTTTAGTGTGCAGCGGTCAGAGATCATAGCAGGCAAGACAGTATTGTTGGTCGATGATGTTTATACCACCGGAGCCACCGTCAATGAATGCGCCCGTTTGCTGTTGCAATCAGGTGCTGAAAACGTCGATGTCCTAACACTGGCGCGCGCCGTTTAGATTCCCAATTGATTTAATATCAATTGGGCGTTATGAATATTTGGCATGCCATTGTTTGTTTGACAGAAAAATAGCTAAAAAAGGACTTCAGACCCGTGATGGGCAGCCAATCAAAAATAATGGAAGCTGGGCCGTTGGCCGACATACTGGAAGGTTTCCAAAAAACCGGCAAAAAGGTGGTTTTTACCAACGGGTGTTTTGATATTTTGCATGTCGGTCATGTCCGCTATCTGACCGCTGCGCGCAACGCGGGCGACCTGCTTGTGGTGGGGCTAAATTCAGATCGATCCGTCAAATCAATTAAAGGGCATCAACGGCCAATCATTGCACAGGAACATAGAGCGGAAATCCTGGCTAGCCTGACAGTTGTAAATTATATCACTTATTTTGACGATCCCGATCCACTTAGCTTAATTCAACTGCTTCAGCCGAATATACTCGTCAAAGGTGCGGACTGGGACGCAGATGAGATCATCGGTGCCGATATTGTCAAAGCCAGAGGCGGCCGTGTGGTGCGGGTGCCGTTGGTTAAGGATGTGTCAACCAGCACCATTATTGAGAAAATCGTTAACCGTTTTTGTTAACCGCCAATCGATTTTTTTAATGGGCCCCACAGCGACACCCTTTATGCTGAACTGCTGGCCCGCAGACGGCAAAGCCTGATTTCCGGCCTGCCGTAAATAGGAATCCCTGGTGCCCGCTATCAAGGGTGAAAAAACGGCAGGGATTTTCAAGTGCCCATTGTGCCACAGTTGTTAAACCATTTGCGGTTCAACTCCGATAACGTGAACGGCACAATTCTGTGAGCTGGTTGCTGATTGAAAATGGAGACGGATTTGTGATTTTAAATCATAACAATGGGGCATCATTTTACCAATTTGAAAACCTGGCGCAATTTTCTGATCTCCGGCATGGCGTCTTCACGCGCCATTTT
Source organism: Desulfobacterales bacterium (assembly GCA_030066985.1). Classification (NCBI taxonomy): domain Bacteria; kingdom Pseudomonadati; phylum Thermodesulfobacteriota; class Desulfobacteria; order Desulfobacterales; species Desulfobacterales bacterium. Next base: position 56,091 of record JASJAN010000005.1, on the reverse strand, counting down.
GGATGCAGTCCCGCCCCTTTTGATAGTTTAAATGTCAGTGCCGGACTGGGGGATGCAGATACGCATATAAAGCATAACCGCCAGGCCATCGCACGCGCAATCGGCGGCAATGTTCTAATCACCGCAGAGCAGGTCCACAGCGATCAAGTGCTCATTTTGGATCCGGATCAATCTGATGGATGCGCTGCCGGTGATGGTCTTTTGGGAACCGGTGACGCTTTGGTGACCGCGACCACCGGAAAATTTTTGATGGTTCAGCTGGCAGATTGCCAATCCATTTTATTGTATGATGCGACCCGAAAGGTCGTGGCCAACATCCATTCGGGCTGGCGCGGAAGTATTCGCAATATTGCCGGACAAACGGTGGCGGCAATGCAAGAAACCTTTCATAGCGATCCGAGGCATCTTTTTGCCGGAATCGGGCCCTCATTGGGCCCCTGTTGCGCTGAATTTGTTCATTATCGCAAGGAGATTCCGAAGATGTTGTGGTCATACAAACGGGCCAATAATCATTTTGATTTCTGGGCTATCAGTCGCGATCAATTGGCTGATGCGGGAATTTCGCTGGAAAACATTGAAATCAGCAACATCTGTACACGGTGCAACACAGCCCTTTTTTTCTCCTACCGTGCAGAAGGGCAGACGGGGCGATTTGCTTCGGTTATCGGTTTGCAACCGTCATCTTCTGGCAATGGACACAACGCGTCCAAACGGATGCCGTAGACCCTATCATCTGCCTGACTTCGAAAGCTCAAATCAAAGGGGTCGCTTGAGAGGAGTTGGGATTAATACCTGTTGGGTGACAACCAAAATTTTATTTGAAAGAGTTTCAATATGATCTTGATGAGATATCAAACCGTTGAGGTGCAGTCCAACGTTGCTCTGGGCAATGGGATTCATCGAATCCGTTTAAGCTGCCAGCGAAATTATGCTGATGCGGTTCCCGGTCAATTTGTCATGGTTCGCACTGGAGAGCAGAATGACCCGCTTTTGCCGCGTCCGTTTTCGATTCATCAACTCATCAAAAATAAAGGTTTGGTTGAAGCGCTGGAACTGCTCTATAAGGTGGTCGGAAAAGGCACTCAGGCGCTTTCGCTGCAGCAGCCCGGGGATCTGTTAAGCCTTACCGGGCCTTTGGGTAAAGGATTTGAAATTCCGGCGCAGATGGCAAGTGCCAAAATTGTGGCTGGGGGTATCGGTGTGGCCCCGATGGTATTTTTGGCCCAAACACTGAGCAAATCAAAGACCAAACCAGCATCAGTCGAGGTTTATATCGGCGGTCGAAGCAAAGCAGATGTCTTATGTCTGTCGGAATTTTCGGCCATCGGTTTGCCGGTCCATGTGACCACCGATGACGGAAGCTCCGGCGATCATTGTCTGGTCACAGACCCGCTGGATGCGGCAGTAGCGAAAAATCCTGCGGATATGATCTTTGCCTGCGGCCCTATGGAGATGCTGGCCTGTGTTGCTGGAATTGCAAAAAGACACCACATTGACTGCCAGGTTTCGATTGAAACCATGATGGCTTGTGGCATGGGGGCATGTTTGGGATGTGCCGTGCATAGCCGAAGGAGCCCCGATCGATTTTTGCACGCCTGTAAAGATGGTCCCGTTTTCGATACCCGTGATCTCAACATTTAAATTGGGGCCCGGCAGAAAACCCATCTGCGGCCCAACAGTGGATAAGAGGGGTAGCCATATGTGGTCTTTTGTGGTGATAATGCGGTAAGCGGTTTCTACCATTTCATCCATATTTTATAATAAATTAGAGCAAAATTAACGTTGACTTGGGCGTGATCCTATGTTAGTTGCTCAATCTTCATATGTGTTTGGCGGCAACCTTCCTGCCCGGATGGAAGCTGCTTGATTTCCATGAAAAAAGAAACAAAACGGATGCTAAGGGAGCTGTCGTATTACAGCAGTCTGGGATTTTCAGTTGCCCTTGCCATTTTTATCGGTCTAGCTGTGGGGATTTATCTGGATCGCCGATTTGAAACTGCGCCGTGGTGTACCCTCATTTTTTTGGTCCTTGGGATCATCGCAGGCTTTCGCAATATTGCGATTGTTATTCGCAAATCAAGAAAATTCTAATCGGCCGTCGACAACATAACAGGAAAACCATTTTGGATATTCAGCAACGCATCATTCATTTTGTCACCCGAGCCAATTGGATATTGTTCGCGGTAGCCAGCATTGCCGGCTTCGCGATGTTTTCACGGGGCGTTGCCTTTGGTATTCTTTTTGGCGGCCTGCTGGTCACCATCAATTTCCATTTGTTGGCCAAAACACTAAGAAAAGCGCTGACACCACCCCACCTCGCCTCTCATAACGTCGTACTGGCCAAATACTATCTCCGATTCATGGTCAGCGGTTTTATCATCTTCCTGTTGATTGCCGGCCACATTGTACATCCTGTTGGGTTGGTTATCGGTCTTTCGATTGTCGTTTTCAGTATTATTCTAGCAACCATATGTGAAGTTAAGAAACTTCTATTTAAGGAGGCTGTCTAAGGATGGAACATCCCTATTTGTTGATTGTTAAATTTTTTGAGTTGATCGGATTTGGGCATTTTGCCCATGCTTATCCCTGGGTGATTTACTCCTGGTTTGTGATGATCATACTGATTGTCTTAGCCTTCTTGGCGGTACGTAAAATAGACATGATTCCGTCCGGAGCGCAAAATGTGTTTGAGATCCTTATTTCGGGAATAGAAGAGTTTATGGTCGAAATTACCGGCGAAGAAGGGCGTCCGTTTTTTCCGCTTATCGCCACAGTATTTCTCTACATTGCCACCTGCAATTTATTGGGTCTAATTCCCGGCTTTTATCCGCCAACCGCAAGCATTAACACCACATTGTCATGTGCGCTGACAGTGGTTGTTTTTACACATGTGATCGGCATCAAATTTCATGGCGCCAAGTATATCAAACATTTCTTGGGGCCAGTCTGGTGGCTGGCACCGTTAATATTCATCATTGAACTCATTGGCCATTTTGCACGGATTCTGTCATTGTCGATTCGTCTTTTTGGCAACATCACCGGCCATGAACTGGTGCTGGGCATTTTATTTTTGTTGGCCGGTGCATTTTTTGCGCCCTTGCCGATCATGGCGCTGGGCATTTTCGTGGCATTGCTACAGGCTTTCGTATTCCTGCTGCTGTCCATTATTTATTTTTCGGGAGCCATGGAACACGCCCACTAAAAATTTGCTGTTAATGGGATAACAGAAGAAGCCCAACAATATATTCAGAAAAGGAGGTAGACGATCGTATGGAAGCTAAAGCATTAGAGTTTTTTATTGCCTGCGTTACAGCAGCTGGATTTGGAATCGCCATCGCGGCATTTGGCTGTGGTATTGCCCAGGGTATCGGTCTGCGGTCTGCAGTTGAAGGTATCGCGCGTAATCCAGAGTCCTCGGGTAAGGTAACCGTTACCATGATTATCGGCTTGGCGCTGATCGAATCGTTGTGTATTTACGCACTGGTTGTTGCATTGATCCTGATCTTTGCCCATCCGCAGGCAGCATCGATTGCCGCATTGTTTGCGCAAGGCGGCTAGTCGATTCCTTTTTCCATTTTTTACCCCCAAACGGGGCGAACCGGATTTTCGGTTGCGCCCCGTTTTTTTTATTTATTTGCGATGGCCGCCGCAAACGCTGCAAATTCGGGCTATGGAATCATTTAAGGCACCTGAATTGCTTGTAAAATTCATCTCATGCTTTCAATTATGTTACAATTATTATATACCGAACTCAGATCGACATCGCAGCGACACCGACTACAGGAGAGATTTAATGAATGAACAGCAAATTTTAACTAAAATTGACCGTATCAGAGAAATTCCAACCTTACCCACGATTGTATTTGAGCTCAATAAATACTTACGGGACCCGGATACCTCGATTAAAACCGTCTGTGACACCATCGAAAAAGATCAGGCCATCACGCTGAAGATTTTAAAACTGGTCAATTCCGCTTTTTATGGATTTAAAAGCAAAATCAGCGACCTGCGCAATGCCGTCGTCTTGTTGGGTTATAACGCGGTGCGCAATGCCATCGTCTCAATATCGGTGATTAATTCTTTTCCCAAACGCGTCAAATTAATGGATTTTGATATCTCCCAGTTTTGGAAGCATTCCCTGGCGGTGGCGGTCACCAGTATGAACATTGCGCAGCTATCCAAAAAAGAATCACCGGACAATTGTTTTGTCGGCGGTTTGCTGCATGATGTCGGTAAAGTCATCTTGGCGCAATATTTTCCGAAACTGTTTGAAAACGTATGGTCAACCCTGCAAAACGAACATTTGACTTTTTACCAAGCCGAGAAGAAAAAGTTGCCGATCGATCATGCCGTCATCGGTGCTCATCTGGTGACTAAATGGCAACTGCCCGCGGACCTGATTGAAGCCATTCGATGGCATCATGATTTTAAACCCGAAAGCAAAAGTGCCAATTTTGTCCAAAATATTTATCTGGCCAATTTCATCGTTAATGCCTATGATCTGGATCCGGAGCTGCGATTGGACCTTTCAACCATGCATCCTGATGTGATCAAATTTATGATGGATATGATGGAAGATGTCGGTGACTGGTATACAGGATTGACCGATGAAATCGAAGCGGCCTATTCATTTTTTCTGGAAGCCGATATCTAGATTTACAGAATTGCTTTTAAATATTGGCCGGTGTAGGAGTTTTTCATTTCAGCTACCGCCTCAGGTGTTCCGCACCCCACTATGTATCCGCCCTGATCTCCACCTTCCGGGCCCAAATCTACAATGTAATCTGCGGTTTTAATAATATCCATGTTATGTTCGATCACCAGAACGGTATTGCCCTGCTCAACCAGCATATTAAGGACCCGCAGCAGCTTTTGAATGTCATCGGCATGCAATCCGGTCGTAGGTTCATCCAGGATGTATACGCTTTTTCCGGTAGCGCGTTTACTGAGTTCTTTTGATAGTTTTACACGTTGTGCCTCACCGCCAGATAGCGTGGTTGCCGGTTGACCAATCTCGATGTAGCCCAAGCCGACGTCCACTAAGGTTTGCATGATCGTCTGAATTTTAGTGATCCGCCCAAAAAAAGAGAGCGCCTGGTTGACGGTCATGTTTAGAATTTCGGCAATGGTTTTACCCTTATAGCGGGCTTCAAGGGTTTCCCGGTTGTAGCGTCGGCCCTGACAGACATCACAGGTGACATAAACATCGGGCAGAAAATGCATTTCGATTTTAATGATACCATCTCCCTGGCACGCTTCACAGCGACCGCCTTTAACATTGAAGCTAAAGCGACCGGGTTTGTAACCCCGCATCCGGGCTTCGGGCGTGCGCGCAAAAAGTTCGCGGATATGGGTAAAAGCGCCCGTATAGGTGCCCGGATTTGAACGGGGGGTTCGGCCGATCGGACTTTGATCGATGTGGATGACGCGATCGATGTTTTCTACCCCATCGATTTGCTGGTAGGTGCCGGCCGGCACTCGAGCATGATACAACTTTTGCATCAGCGCTCGATAAAGCGTTTCAAGAACGAGGGTGGACTTGCCTGAACCAGATACGCCCGTTACACAGATAAAACAGCCCAGTGGGAATGTAACATCAATCGTCTTTAAGTTGTTAGCTGAAGCCCCCTTTAAGATTAAATGGCTGTCCCCAATGTGCCGCCGGGCGGCAGGCACCTCAATCTGTTTACGACCCGAAAGATATAGGCCCGTCAGTGAGGTTGGATGGTTAAACAATTCTGATGGCGGTCCGGCAAAGATAATACGACCGCCATTTATGCCGGCCCCCGGTCCGATATCGACGACATAGTCGGCTGCCCGGATGGTTTCCTCATCATGTTCAACTACCAGTACCGTATTTCCGAGATCACGCATCTGTATGAGGGTATCCAATAAGCGCTTGTTATCGCGCCTGTGCAGTCCGATGCTGGGCTCATCCAACACATACAGTACACCGGTTAATTTGGACCCGATCTGCGTGGCCAGACGAATCCGCTGACTTTCACCGCCTGAAAGCGATTGGGCTGAACGGTCCAGCGTTAGGTAGGAAAGTCCGACATTATCCAGGAACCCCAGCCTTTCGACGATCTCTTTGAGGATGCGCCGGGCAATGATCTCTTTTTTGCCGTCAAGCCTCAAATCCAGAAAAAAGGAACGTAGCTTGGCGATTGACAAGGCGGTTAACTGCGAAATGGTCAGCCCCCCCACTTTGACGGATCGACTAGCGCGATTTAACTTCTCACCGTTGCATTGCCGACAGGGTTGAAAATTCATGTAGCGCCCTATTTCTTCTCTTGACCAACTTGAGCCGGTTTCGTGGTAGCGGCGCTGCAGATTCGGTATGATGCCTTCAAAGGGTTTTTGATAGCTGATGCGGCGATGATCATTTTCAAAATAAAAGGTTATCGGCGTATCGCCAGAACCGTATAACAACACCTGTTTGAATTCTTCCGGCAAGTCCTTGTATGCGGTGTAAATATCGGTGCCATATTGCCGGGTAAGGGCGTCCAGAAACTCTGTGAAATGGACACTATTTCGATTGGCCCACGGGGCAATGGCGCCTTCGCGCAGTGTCAGTTCAGGATTGGGAATGATAAGGGCCGAATCAAATGCCGTCATTGCGCCCAGCCCGTCGCAATCGGAGCAGGCGCCCTGGGGCGAGTTAAATGAGAAACTGGCAGGGGTAAATTCCGGATAGCTGATCTTGCATCGGTTGCAGGCCGCCTTTTCATTAAAAAGGATGGTGCCATGCGCTTGCGTGTCAACACTCACCTGACCATTGGATTGCGCCATGGCCAATTCCAGTGAATCCGCCAAACGGTTTTTAATCTTACTATTGATAACGAGCCGATCGACGACGACATCCACCGAATGCTTTTTGTTTTTATCCAGTCGGCTGACATCTTCAATATCAAACATCTCACCATCTACGCGGATTCGGGCAAAACCGTCCTTTTTGAGTCCTTTTAATAGGCCTTCATGCGCTCCTTTCTGATCTGTTACCAGAGGGGCTAAAACGATGATTCGGGTATCGGCGCCCAATGACATGACATGGTCTACAATCTGATCCAGCGTTTGAGATCTAATTTCCTGATCGCATTGATAACAATGCGGGGTGCCGACACGTGCATACAGCAGTCGCAGATAATCATAGATTTCAGTAACCGTACCAACCGTTGAACGCGGGTTGTGCCCGGCCGTTTTTTGCTCGATGGCGATCGCCGGCGAAAGGCCCTCAATCAATTCGGCATCGGGCTTTTCCATGCGCTCCAAAAACTGCCGAGCATAGGTGGACAGCGATTCAACATAGCGGCGCTGGCCCTCGGCATACAGGGTGTCGAATGCCAGTGTCGATTTGCCCGAGCCGGAAAGACCGGTGATCACCACCAGTTTTTCGCGCGGCAGATCAACATCGACATTTTTTAAATTGTGCTGCCGGGCGCCCCGGATGATTATTTTATTTGCCATAATGGTCAATTTTCTGGTGAATTTATTGTTTTGAGTTTAGCTGGCATAAAAAAAAAATTCAAACATATTTCTGGAAAGGAGGTAAAGCCCTGGTATTCCATCGTTCAAGAATATTTTTAAAAAAGGAAAAATATTTTTTTCAAAAATCAAAGATAATAGAAGAAAATAGATGTTTTTCAAAGAAAAATTTTTTGTTCATAACTTTGTGCAGAATATGGATATACTTAAAATACTTAAAAATACCCTTCATTTACAAAGGTCGTGTTTAACGATACTTGACGCTTGTTAACTATTTAGTCAAATGATAACAAATAGATATAAATTGTTCAAAACCGCCTCATGATGCGCTCTAAAACAGCTTTTATCAGAGTTGACTGAATCTATCTCATGCCATAAATATGCTCCTGTTTTTTGATTGTAAAAAAATCAAAATCAAACCTTCCGAACCGTTTAGCTTCGACACCTATTTCATTAAAATTCTTTCTAAAATAGCTTCATTGCTCATTTTGTGTTAAACAGGGTTATCTAAAAGCCGATGGAAGCCGTCTGGATAAAAGTTAAATCCGTTATCAAAGATCGGATACCGAAACACAGTTTTCAAATGTGGATCGAGCCGCTGGAATTGTTAAAAAACGATTCCAATAACTGGACCGTGGCGTGTCCAAATTTCTTTTTTAAAAAGCGGGTCAACGATCTTTATGGCAAACTGCTCGTTTCCGAATTGAAAAAAGTAACCGGAAATGTGTGCCAGCTATCCTTTAAAGTCGGTGTAAAAAAATACAAGGATTCCAGAAATAAAAAATCTTTGAATCCCCAATTATCGCTTCCAAACGCCTCTATTCGACCTCACAGCGGTCGTTTTTTGCGCCGGGAATTCACATTTGATGAATTTGTTGTGGGCGCCAACAATGATTTTGCTTATTCAGCCTCTTTGTCGCTGGCTTCACGTAGAGAATATCAGCAAAATGCGCTATTGCTGCTTTCCAATACCGGCATGGGAAAAAGTCATCTTTCCCAGGCAATTGGCCATCATGTCCTGTCCGAATATCCCGACGAGCGCGTCTACTATATAACGGCCGAGGATTTCAGCAATGAAATGGTACAGGCATTTCGCCAAGATTCCATCAATAAATTTAAAGGAAAATATAGAAATAACTGTGATGTTCTGCTGTTGGAAGATATCCATTACCTGAGTGGCAAGCAAAGGACGCAACTGGAGCTGGCATTGACATTGGATTCGCTGTTTGAAGCCGGCAAACGAATTATTTTCTCCAGTTGTTATTTGCCCGGCGATATTCCCAAATTAAATGATAAACTGAGATCGCGGCTGTCCTGCAGCTTGATATCCAGAATCGAATCGCCTAATTTCAGGACACGGGTCCGGATTTTAAGAAAAAAAGCGCTGAGCAATGGCTATCAGGTACCCGACAACATTATCGAATATCTGGCCGGCGAACTGACAGAGGACATCCGGCAACTTGAAAGTGGTTTAAATGGTGTCGCTGCCAAATCATCCTTACTCGGCGCTCCGATTGATTTGAACCTGTCAGAAAGCGTCGTCAAAAACATGGTCCGTCAACGCAAAAAGATCACCATTGAAGCGATCAAAAAGATGGTATGCAAATATTATAACTGCAGCCTTAAAGATATGGTTTCGCGCTCGCGCAAGCAACATCTTGTCAGGCCCAGACAAATGGCCATATATCTATCGCGTCGCTATACGGATGCCCCTCTGCAAAGTATTGGCAAGGCCTTTAATCGCTACCATGCCACCGCCCTCCATTCCATTCATTCGATTGAACGGGGATTAAAAGAAAACAGTGCGATTCAGAAGCAGGTTGAATTCTTTAATCAGAAACTTGAATCGGGCAAATTCTAAAATCCCATCGTAAAAGCGCGTCTAAGCGCCCATGGCGGCGTTGCAGATCACCTCAAAATGCTCACATACTATCGTGTATGCTCCGCTTTTTCGCCGATCCGCGCCTTGCCATGAACCCTTATCCACACTTTTACGATGGGATTTAAAATATTGTTTCAACCGATCAGTTCTCGGCGTACTTCATTGCTCATAGTCAACAGTCATTCAATAGGTAGAAGCGTTTCAACGCGAACCGGGCATATTTTTTTCTGATAGGCGATATGTTGATGGGCTAATAGAAGAGATGATATGGCCGGATATTTGGGATGATAGGCAGTTTGGCCTTTAAGTTAAGCCATAGCGTGAGATTTATCCCAAATATTTGGCCATCGGCGACATAAAATTCATATCGCCTATCAGGAATTGATATGACCGGTTAAGGTGAAACAAATGAAACTAAAGGGAACGCGCTAGTCTGATAGCTCAAGCAGGGAGAGCATTTCCTGGTGGATGGCGCCGTTGCTGACCAGGATTTCTTTTTGATCTATGGCGAAAGGTCGGTTTGCAAAATCGGTAATCACCGCGCCAGCCTCTGTGGCGATTACTGCCGCTGCCGCTTTATCCCAGGGTTTAAGGTTCTGCTCCCAGAATGCATCGAAGCGACCACAGGCCACATAGCAAATATCAAGGGCAGCCGAACCCAGCCGGCGCACGCCCTGTGATGAATCCTGACAAACACTGAATCGTTTCATTACCGGCTCAATGATTTCGCTGAAATCATAAGGGAAACCGGTTACCAGCAAGCTCTCGTGAACAGAAGTCGTTTCCGATACACGGATGGGCGTGTTGTTAAGCGTAGCGCCTTTCCCGCTAACGGCAGCGAAAAGTTCGCCATCCATTGGATTGAGCACCAATCCCAGCATCATCTGATCCCGTATGGCCAATGCAATGGCGATGGAGAAAATCGGCAACTGGTGGGCGTAATTGGTTGTGCCATCAAGGGGATCGATAAACCATAGAAATTCAGAATTTCCATGATTAACACCGCTTTCTTCCGCCAGAATGGCATGGTCTGGGAACGCATTGCGTATCGTTTGTATGATGATTTTTTCAGAAGCGGTGTCCGCTTCCGTCACAAGATCAAAGGCGCCTTTTTGACCAATCTGCGATATATGACCAAAACGATCTCTCAGTGCCTTTGCACCGCTATAAGCCGCCTGAATACCCACTCTTTTTGCATGTTCAAGATCCATAAGCGTCTGCCTTTAAGATTGGCTTTTCAAACAAGATCGCCTCCATTCGATCAATGAGCGGCAATAGTGTCGATTTTTGTTTAGCGCAAATGGCCATTCCGTCAAGTTTTCGCGCCAGATGTTGAATGTTGTTGGGATTGACGCGGTCCATTTTATTGAGCACCCGAATGGTTCGGATATGCTGCAGTTTAAGATCGGCGAGAATGCGTTCGACCGAATCAATCTGGGACTCATATTGATGGTTGCTGATATCGATAACATGCAACAGGAGGTCAGCGCTTTCCAGCTCTTCAAGCGTGGCGCGAAAAGCGACCAACAGGTCTTCCGGCAAGTCCTTAATAAAACCGACTGTATCAGTGATAATGACCTCGCTGTCTTTGGGAAATTTTAGCCGTCGGCTAGATGGGTCCAGGGTAGCGAAAAGTCGGCTTTCCGCCTGGACATTACTGCGGGTTAGGGTGTTGAGCAATGTGGATTTGCCCGCATTGGTATAACCGATGATGGAAATAATCGGCAGCCCTTTTTTCTGGCGTTGCGCCCTTTGTTGCTTGCGATGTTTGCGCACTGCCAACAGTTCTTGTTCGAGACGTGCAATTCGGTCTCGTGCGCGTCTTCGATTTATCTCCAGTTTTGTTTCACCGGGTCCACGTCCACCGATGCCACCTGTGAGACGCGACATGGCTGTATTTTTGAGGATCAAGCGCGGCAGCAAATATTTCAATTGTGCCAGTTCAACCTGCAATTTGCCTTCTCGTGTTTTGGCGCGCTGGGCAAATATATCTAAAATCAATTGCGTCCGGTCGATGACTTTCAGATCGATCTGATCGGTTATGATACGAATCTGCGATGGGCTCAATTCCTGATCAAAAATGATGACAGTTGCCGCCGCCTGCAATGCCAGAATCGCAAGTTCCTGCAATTTTCCCGGTCCGATTAACCGCTGTTTATTTTTGGATTTGCGCTGTTGAACCAGAGAGTCAACAATCTCAATTTGGCTGGATTCTGCCAAAGCCTTCAATTCGGTAAGCGATTCGAGCGCTTTGCGTTTTGATGTTGAGGACACGCTTGCGAGCAATGCTCTCTCTTTACCAGAATCCGGGCTGTAGCCCTTACTCAACCGCGCCAGCTCAGCCTCCAGGGCCTGGATCATTTCCAGACAGTTGATATCAAGTTGCGAAGGTGTTAGCGGATCTAGGATGCGGTAGGGATGATTGTTCGCGTTTTTGGGAAGAATGTGAGCGATATGGATATGAGGGCGAGATTCAGTTGTGCCATCGGCGACAGTTGCCATCATATCAAGCCTTAGCAAAGCCAGGTCGGTCAGATCGTCATCGGTCAACGGTTCATTGGTCAAATGGGTGTGAATACATCGCAGCCCGTTCAAGCGGCCGGGTGCCGCTCGGTACTCACTGATAGCAGGAATAACGATCTTTTTGTGGTCGCCGACAATAACATAAACCACCTTGCCCTGACGATTGATCAGCAAGCCGATCTGTCGCCGAATTTCGTCGGACAACAGCTTCAGGTCGCGCGCCAGCTCCGCACTGATTAAAAACTGGGGCTGAATGCGGCGGCGGTAAAGGTTTTCAAGTCGCCGAATCTGGTTGGCTTTAAGACCGACGGTATTTCCATAAAGTCTTTTCATGACAACATCCAGGTCAGATAATATGTCAATTCAATATCTGTTGCAAGTCTGACCGGATTGGTAGTTCCGATTCTTAAGGGGACTAGCGGGGTACCCCGGTATGCAGTGTGCCGAAAATGCTCCGAATAGCAAAGCCTAACGATTGAGGTGTCAGGTGTCAGGTTTCAGGTGTCAGAAATAATAAAGACCGAATGTTAAGGACTTTGTATTAAACAAACGACAAGAAACCAATAGCCGATTGCCAGCGATCAAAAGCCGGCTGCCTGACACCTGACACCCGACACCTGAAACCTACATATTGTCGACCATATCCTCAGACGCCATAATTTCAAAACGGGTGTATGCATCCAGAAAAGTGAGCAGGACTTTACCGGTGGGGCCGTTGCGTTGCTTGGCTAATATGATTTCGGCTGTTCCTTTGAGGGGGTTATTTTCATCCTGGTTATAGATCTCGTCTCTGTAAATGAAAGCGACCACATCCGCATCTTGCTCGAGCGCACCGGATTCCCGCAGATCAGATAGTTTGGGACGCTTATCCGTGCGCTGTTCAAGCATCCGGTTGAGCTGAGATAACGCCAAGACCGGGATTTCAAGCTCTTTGGCCAATGCTTTCAGCGATCGTGACATTTCCGATATTTCAAGATCCCTGCGCTCAACGCCACCGCGGGCCTGCATGAGCTGCAAATAATCAATAACAACGAGCCCGATATTTTTATCCATTTTAAGCCGCCGCGCTTTTGCGCGTATATCCATGGCTGTCAGGCTGGGTGAATCATCTATATAAATTGGGCTTTCCGATAAAATGCCGGCCGCATCGGTTAAGCGGCGCCAGTCATCCATGCTGAAAAAACCACCTCGCATGCGGGATGAATCCAGACGAGCCTCTGCGCACAGCATTCGCAGGGACAACTGCTCTTTTGACATTTCCAGGGAAAAAAAGGCCACCGGAACATTGGCATCAACAGCAGCATTTCGGGTGATGTTTAAGGCCAACGCTGTTTTGCCCATGCTCGGGCGGGCTGCCAGAATGATGAGATCGGAATTTTGCAACCCGGAGGTGAGGTTGTCCAACTGCCCAAAGCCCATTGGTACGCCGGTCACCAAACTTTTATTGCCCTGCTTTTCTTCCAGTGTTTCGATATTGCTGATGATCAGCCGACTGAGCGGGTAAAACCCTTGATTGGACTTTCGTTCTGAAATTTCAAAGATAGAGGTTTCAGCATAGTCAATGACATTGTCGACATCGCCACGATCTTCATAGCAGCGTTTGGTGATCGCGTTGGCTTTTTCAATCAGACGCCTTAGGGAGGCTTTATCGGCGACGATTTTAGCATAATGCTGAGCATTGACAGCCACCGGTACGGCATCAACTAATCTGGCCAGGTAGCTCGCACCCCCGATGGCATCCAAATGGCCCTTTTCTTTTAGGTTATTGGCCAGGGTTACCAGATCGACGGGCTCGCCCCGATCGAAGAGATCCATAATGGCTGCAAATATTTTTTGATGGGCACTTCGATAAAAATCGGCTGCTGAGAGAATTTCAACAACATCGAGCAGGGTATTGTTATCGACCAAGATGGCGCTTAGCAAGGATTCTTCAGCTTCAATGCTTTGGGGGGGCAAGTGCAGAAGCGATGGATCTTTTTGGCTTTGCGATTGTTGGTCCGCCATAGGTGATAACCAGTGGTGTAAAGGGGCACAGCCCTGTTAAATGACGTCATAATGCATGCTGACGCGTATAACGATCTTTCTACACGCTCTCGAATCGTTTGTAAACGCCAATTTATTCCGAGACAATCTCAACACTAATTTCGGGTTCAACCTCCTTGTAAACCCGGATCGGAACTTTGTACGTCCCAATGGTTTTGATGGGTTCTTTTAGCAGGACCATGCGTTTTTCAACAACGATATCCTGTTTGGCCAGCGCATCGATGATATCGCGCACTGAAATAGAACCGTATAGCCGATCCTCTTCACTTACTTTGGCGGCAATGGTAACTGCTACGGCTTCCAGTCGCTGAGCCATTTCCTCGGCCACTTTGCGTTCCTTGGCGATTTGCAAATCGAATTTGGCACGGTCGCGCTCTAGCATCTTGCGATTTTGAGGCGTTGCCGGAACGGCTTTGTTCTGGGGCAAAAGGTAGTTGCGGGCATAACCGTCTGCCACGCGAACTTCGCTGCCAATGATACCCAGAGAATCTATCGTTTCTTTTAAAATGACTTTCATTTTCTAACCTCCATGTCACGTGTCAATGCGGGTGAATCTGATGCACTATTTTAACGTTCGGTTCAGGTCTTGACCGACCCGTTCATTCAAGATGTCGATGGTTCTAATTTTCGGAAATTGGCCCACACGTCAATAAAACCAATTGCAATAACCACCAGTAAAACTTCTTGCAAAATGAGTAGCGCATAAAGCATAATTTTTGCAAACTGCGGGACCTGTTTTTTTTCAAAAAAAAATGAAACAATGGCCACGCCCTGGAAGAAATAAACCATCATCATGGTCATCAGACCATTGAGCCCGATCGTTTTGGATAAATCATCGGGGATAAGCATCAACAAACCAAACCCAATAACGCCCCAAATCAAATAGTCCGGCGCCTGCCACAAGTTCAACTTGCCGTACGCTTGATATCCGAGGTTCCTGCTTTTTAGCAGATACCTGCCCAGCAGTATATTGATCCAGATGACAAACAGCGTGGTCGTTATGATCAGAGCCGGCAGAATTCTGATCACTATACTTTGAATCTCATTTAAAAAGCGTTCAAAATCCGGGATGCTTTCAGCGGGCATACCCATGCTGCGGTACAATTGCAGCAGAAATTCGCGGTTATGGGCCACCGACTGGGAAAAATCAGCCAACAGGCTGTGACCAGTGGACGCGCTGAATAGAATCAGACTCACCGCGCCGCCCAAAAAAGCCAGACCACAGGTCAGCAGCATGGTCTTTTCGATAGAGAATTTTAACTCCTGCAGTTCCCCTAAACTGAATCCGATGATCAGCAGTACGGCAACAAAAACAATATCAAAGGGAAAGGCCCTCATTGCGATCATCAATATAACCAAACTGATGATGGGGATCAGAGTACTGAAGATTCTGCCCAGTTTAATTCGATAGTAAAGTGTCGGCAAAGGAAGCAGCAGGCTGCAAAAAATTCCGATAATCGGAAGCAAAACAGAAGCAGCCAAAATCAGGCAGGTGATCAGAACACCATTTGCGATATCCTTTAACATGTCTCTGGCATACCCCAGACGTTTAAGGCCTATCTTTCCCGTATCGAAAGTGATCGTATCAATGCAAGTCTATCGATCCGACATAGGGCAGCAGCGCGATCGTCCGCGCGCGCTTGATAGCGTGTGTCAACGACCGTTGATGCTTTGCACAACAACCGGATATCCGTCGGGGAATAATTTTGCCGCGCTCGGTGATAAAATGCTTGAGCGATTTAGGGTCCTTATAATTGATGACCAGACTGGTATCCGCACAAAAGCGGCAGACTTTGCGCCGGTGATAGATACGTTTTTTCCGCTTTGGCCGTCGTCCGGTTCTGCTCTTATTGGCAACCATTTTATTTAATCTCCTCTTTGGTTTCAGTTGGAGTGGCTTGGCTCTCATCCGTCTTAGATTCGAGTGCCTGCGATGGTTCCGCATCAACCGGTTCTTCAGGTGATGCGACCGGCTCTTCAGCCGACGCTAAAGGTGCGTCCGGTGCATTTGATTCGGCCGTATCAGTTGTCTCTTGTGAGGCTTTTGTTTCTACAGGAGTGTCTATTGCAGGTGTTTCAACCGTTTTTTGGGTGCTGGCGATCTCTTCTTTGATTTTTTCGATATCAGCGGTCTTATCGAGCAAAACGGTCATATATTTCAACACGCGGTCATCGATGCGAAAAAACCGCTCTATTTCATCTACCGCCGCTGCTGTTCCGCAAAAGTCAAAGCGGGTGTAGTATCCGCGTGGTTTCTTTTTTATTTCATAGGCAAGCTTGCGGGCACCCCAGTCATCAATTAACGCCAGATAACCGTTTTCCTGGCTGATGACATCTCCAACCCTTTTTAGGATCGGCTCACGCTGTTCCGCTGACAAATCCGGATCCGTGATAATAATGGTTTCGTATCGTCGCATAAAACCTCCTTGTGGCTAATAAAGCCCTGGTTTATTCCAGAGCAAGGAAAGTGACGCCGTTATATGGCATTGAAATTAAAAACTAACTTATTAACATTAATAAAATGACCGTGTCAAGCCGAATTTCAGCCAAAAATCATATCTTTCCAAAAAGCTGATTTAAAGCTTGTCATAGGGTCGGTTTTTGTACTATTTAAATACCCAGGCCAAGTTCAATATGAGGAAGTAAAACCCATGATCGATGAAGCAACGCTACAACATTTCATATTAGGTATGATGATGGCGCTGTCATACCCAACCTTTAAGCGCTTTAAATATCCTTATTTAGCGCTGATATTGATCCATCCTTTTGTTATTGAAGGGGTTCAGTTATTTATGCCGCATCGAACACCAGATGCAGCCGATATACTGGTAGGCTTGGTAGGGACACTCCTGGGCTTTTGCCTCGTATAAAATCCTGCAATCAAGTCTGAGCCAGCGGATCTGGCATTGCTCTTGAAACCTTAAAATTAGCAAATGTGAAAGGGGAATTAGAACCGTATTCTAATTCCCCTTTATTGTTCTGGTGGGCCACATAGGAATCGAACCTATAACCTACTGATTAAGAGTCAGGTGCTCTGCCTAGTTGAGCTAGTGGCCCGCGGGTGCCGTTTTGGCCAATCGGAAAATTTTGGTAACAAGTTCGCTGTCGGATGTCAATTTTTTTTTTGCAGATCAAGAACAAAGTCCTCCGGTCATCCTGATTTGACAATATCATTTCAATATCCATTAACAAATAACCAATAACAACTACAACGTGTCTCAAAAATAGCAGATCACGCTCAAGTACAAGGCTTAAACCGATTCAAAAGTGGAGTCCGCCTCCGGCGGAATAGTATTCGAGCATTTTGAATCGGTTTATAACGCAGTAATTGAGCGTTAGATGCATTTTTGAGATACGTTCTAACAAAAGGACGCTACGGGCGTCCTTTTATTTGCGCCAGGGGGGGCGTTCCCGTTTGCGTTTCATTTTTTTACGGCGCTCCTTTTTGCCTTTCCACCCGGATGCTGTTTTTTGAGATTTGGCCGACCTTCCGAATTGATTGGCCACTTTGTCCGGCTGGACTTCAAAACTGCCCATTTGCCCTGGCTTTTCAGCTTTAGATGGGGGTTCGGTGGTTTTGGCCCGAGGTTTTTCCTTAGGCAGGGGAGGGCCGCTAAAACAGTCTGTGGGAATAAATGGGGCCACAAAAAGCAATTCGCCGATTTGCTGGAACAACACGCCATGCTCCACTGAGGCCTGTACATGCACGGTGAGCATTATGGGTTGAGAATCGGCTCGTTTGCCCATTCGCTCCGCCATGTCTTGTTTGACCGATAAAACGACCTGTTGATGCCCGCTGGGGGATATGCCATTTTGCGCCACATGGGGATAGGCCCTCCTGCGCACACAGGTGTATAAAAGTTTAGGCAGATGCGGGTCCGCATTAGGACGGGGCAAATGCTCACGCCGCTTGGCGCGAATGCGGTTGTCCAATATTTCAAAAGCTGGATTGGGAATACTGTATAGGATCTCATTTAGATGGAATCGGCGAACGTGCTTCCACCCTTTTTCTTCCTTAAGGGCCTTTAACAGTTCCTTGATTTTAACATAACCTTGTTTATCTGTGACCAACCCGAATTCATCGGGCCGGCGCTCAAGGATGTAAACCAGATATTTTGCAAGGCTCTGGGGCGTCTTGGTTTTGGTCATCTTTTCCTTCTTGCGAAAACGGCCTTTTGTTGCATAAAGTTGCAAACCAGCTAATCGGCGGTTTCTTCTTTGGCAGCCTTTTACGGCGCTACAGGTAACACCACCGAACGGACTAAGCGCAGATGTCATCTTGATTTGTTTTATTCTATCTGATATTTTTCATAACCATTAGAAATGTCAAGTTTTTGTTGTTTGTCGCCGCGATTGAAGGCTCACCGAAACATTGCATAACCCATGGCCATCGGTATCGGTGGTTGCGGGGCGCTAAGCGGCCGAAAATCGTGCCACAGAGCGCGGAGGTTTATTTTAAATGAAAGGATGTCAATCGAATGGATTCTGCCAAGTCAAAAAAATTGTTTGATCGTGCGCAAAAGTTAATTCCCGGAGGCGTCAACAGTCCTGTGCGGGCATGCCAATCAGTGGGTGCCGAACCACTGTTCATCGATCGCGCCGAGGGCTGTTTTATATTTGATGCTGACGGTAACCGGTATATTGATTACATCGGTTCATGGGGGCCAATGATTCTTGGACACCGACACCCGGCGGTAATTGAAGCGGTAAGCGCCGTGCTGGAACGCGGAACCAGCTTTGGCGCACCGATTGATTTGGAAGTGCAGCTCGCGCAGATGGTCGTTGATGCAGTTCCGTCAGTTGAAATTGTGCGCATGGTCAATTCAGGTACTGAAGCGAGCATGAGCGCGGTGCGGCTGGCACGGGGGGTCACAGAGCGGGAATTAATTATAAAATTTGATGGCTGCTACCACGGGCATGCCGATACGCTGTTGGTTGCGGCAGGCTCGGGCGTGGCGACATTGGGCATTCCTGGCAGTCCGGGAATTCCTGATTCCATTGCCCAGCACACGCTGTCACTTCCCTATAATGATGTGGACGCCATCAATCGGGTAATGTCTGAAAAGGGAGAATTGGTCGCCGGCATTATTGTGGAACCTGTGGCGGGCAACATGGGTCTGGTGCGTCCGGACAAAGGTTTTCTGGAGACGCTCAGGCAGCTGTGTGACCGACACGGGTCGATTTTGATTTTTGATGAAGTCATGACGGGTTTTCGGGTGGCCTATGGGGGCGCCCAAAGCCTGTATGGTATCTATCCGGATCTAACTTGCTTTGGCAAAATCATTGGCGGCGGACTGCCGGTGGGCGCATACGGAGGTAAGCAAGATTTGATGTGCCAGGTTGCACCCCGGGGATCTGTCTATCAGGCCGGCACCTTATCCGGCAATCCGGTGGCCATGGCAGCCGGCATCGCAACCCTTGACCAAATTCGAAAAGAGGGTTTTTATGAGGCCTTGGACCAGACAGCCGATCGCCTGCTGAAAGGACTGGAAGAAGCTGCCCAAAAAGCCGGCATACCGGCACAGGCGCAGCGGGTCGGCTCTATGCTAGGATTCTTTTTTAACGACCGTGCCGTTAAAAATTTCGATGATGCCAAAACCAGCGATTTAGAAAAATTTTCCACTTTCTATAACGGATTGCGCCAAGCAGGTGTCTACGTGGCACCCTCTCAGTTTGAAGCTTTGTTTGTTTCGGCAGCACATCAGAACGAGCACATCGAAGCGACTATTGCAGCAGCTGAGCGTGTACTTTCACAACTGAAGTGATTTTGGACTTTGAACCAGGATTTGTCCGCCCATCTTACCAAATGAATACTGGGCTAGCAATGCGGCAGCATGGCATTGATTTTATTAAATTGACCAAAGAGGAGAGCGCATAAATGGAAGATCTCAGTTCTCAGGAAAAATTAATTGAGACCTACTTAAAGGACGATAAAAAGGATGAGGCCGTTGAGTTATTGTTTAATCTGATTGTCGAATACGCGCAAATCCAGGATTTTGCTAAAGCCGAATCATTGCGCGAAAAGCTATTTCAAGTCGATTCCATGGCGTTAGATGAAATTGTCAAATCGGCTGACGTCATCGAAAATGCCAAATTGAGTGCCATGGATCCGGCGCATATGGAAACCTGGTCTCAGCTTTACAAACGTTTCACAAAGGATGAATCGATTGACCTTTACTATGGGTTGCAACCGGCCGTCTATGAATCAGAGCAGATTATTTTTCGGCAGGGCGACATGAACCCCACATTGTATTTCATCAATGCCGGCCAGGTTAAAATGTTTTATCATACAGACAAACATGCCATTCTGCTGCACACTCTGGGACCCGGCGACCTTGCAGGTGCGGATACCTTTTTCACCAATTCAACCTGTACGATATCCGTAATGGCCGATTCGACAGTCAAATTAAACATTTTAGAAAAGGCTGTTTTGCAGAAATGGCGGGCTGAAAAACCCAATCTGGCGAATAAACTGCTGGATTACTGCAACGAGCTGGAATCAGTTAAGGATCTGCTTCATAAGAAAGAGCTCGAGCGTCGGGCGCATCCACGCTATGAGATTGCCGGCAGTGCTGTGATTCAAATTTTGGACCGTCAGGGCACTAAGGCTTTTAAGGGCGAACTCTCAGATATTTCTGTTAGCGGGGTATCTTTCATCATGAATACATCCCCCACTGCGGCTGAATCGTTGCTGGGGCGTCGTCTGAATTTGAAATTTACCGTGCACGGTGTTTTTCCGGAAATTAGCGTCGATCAAGAAGGCCGTATCATCGGTGTGCATGGCCAATTGTTTAACGAATACTTTATCAATGTAAAATGGGAACAGCCACTCGACGACAGCTTGATGGAAAGAATCAAGGCACTTGCTTAGCGGTTGGAGCACTGCGCGCCGCTGTCTTTTAGCGCCGATGGCGGAAAAATTATGGCTGCATGCAAAGTGGGTGGCCGCTGATTCAAATGTATTGATTTATATGCAAATATTTGCCATAATGAACTAAAGCAATTGGCCAAGAGGGGGGTTGATGTGCGGGTGCCAGCCCGCAGTTTCGCGTAAGGTCTTTGCATTTATTCTACGAGGTTTGGGCCTGAAGGCTTACCGGTCGTTCAACCACGGTAACTTAAAATCCGGTTGAATAAAATCCAGACCGGTTTGACGCCAGGAGGAAGAAACGGAGCCGATGACCTTATGGCCAAATTAACCCCCGGAAATAAAACTGCATCGCCGCAGCCACATTTTTTGCATGCCAACTCAACCGGTGCAACGACATCCCTGATAGATCATTTCAGCGGTTTTGCCGTCACCACCGACCGCCACGGCCGGATTGTGTTCGCCAACCAAGCTGCCATTCAGATCAGCGGTCTGGATCAATCTGACATGATTGGGCGTTCACTTGACATCTTGTTTGATCTGACTGCCGAGCAGCAATCATCGATTGCGCAGTGTCTGGCACGCCAGACCCCGCTGACTTTTGAAACCACAGCCCGATGCAAAATGGGACCGACACCAACGGTACAGCTGAGCGTGTCCGCGCTTGACCCATCGGCCACCGACAGCGGACTGGCTGTTTTTGGTATTGATGTTTCCGGGCTCAAACGCAACCTTGAAGAACAAACGCAGCGGGTCACAGCGGTTGAACATGCGGCGGAGTCCATCATCGTCACCGATCCAGCAGGGATTATCGAATATGTCAATCCGGCTTTTGAAAAAATAACCGGCTATTCGCGCCACGAAGTTCTGGGTGGAAACATCGAATTACTCGACAGTGGGCAGCACACGAAGGCTTTTTTCAGCTCGATTATCGATAGCTTGCAGCAGGGAGACATATGGAAAGGCCGAATCGTTAACAAACGCAGAGATCATTCGCTTTACGAAACCGAAGCCACGGTATCCCCGATCATGAACAAATCCGGGGCAATTACCAATTACGTTAGCGTTCAACGAGATGTTTCGCATGAAGTCCGTTTGGAAAGGCAGCTGCGTCAGGCCCAGAAAATGGAAGCCATCGGCACCCTGGCCGGCGGGATCGCCCATGACTTTAACAATCTGCTCATGGGCATCCAAGGCAATATTTCGCTGTCCTTATTGGATATTGAGCCCAACTCACCGCTGGTCAAGAATCTGAAAAAAATAGAACAATACGTTCAAAATGGCGTGGATCTGACCAAGCAATTGCTGGGCTTTGCCCGGGGGGGCAAATACGAAATCAGCTTGCTCAATCTAAATGAATTGATCAAAGAGCAGAATCTTATGTTTGGGCGCACCAACAAGGATATTATTTTCAAAAATGAAGCCAAACCAGATTTGTGGAGCGTCGAAGCGGATCGCGGTCAGATCGAGCAGGTGTTAATGAACCTTTATTTGAATGCGCTGCAGGCCATGCCGAGCAGCGGCACACTAACCACGCGAACTGCAAACGTCACCATCGATAGGGACCAATACAGTCCTTATTTTGTCAGAGCTGGCAATTACATCAAAATAACCATTGCTGACACCGGTGTCGGAATGGATGAAAAAATTCAGCAACGTATTTTTGACCCATTTTTTACGACCAAAGAAATGGGGCGTGGGACCGGGCTCGGATTGGCGTCGGTGTATGGTATCGTCAAAAATCATGAAGGTTTTATTAACGTATCTAGTAAGAAGGGGCAGGGCACAAAGTTTGAGATCTATTTGCCGGCTTCGGGTAAAACCGTGCCACCCCCTAAAAAAGCCAGAGAAAAGTTTGTAGAGGGCCAAGAGACAGTCCTGCTGGTGGACGATGAGGACATGATCATTGATGTTGGTCGGCGTATGCTCAAAAAGCTGGGCTATCAGGTCTTTATTGCCAGAGACGGTAATAAGGCCATCGAGATTTTCCAAAAGCACCCGGACATTGACCTGGTCGTATTGGATATGATTATGCCGAAGATGGGGGGCGGTGAAACCTACGACCGCATAAAGCAAATCAAACCCGATGCCAAGGTGTTATTGTCCAGCGGCTTTAGCATTAACGGCCAGGCCTCTGAAATATTGAATCGGGGGTGTAACGGATTTATTCAAAAACCGTTTAATTTGCAAAACCTGTCACAAAATATAAGGGCGATATTGGAAGGGAAATAGACCCTGTTTGCTGTTACGGTTTGACCTGCCTTTGACATACCGTCAACTCGCCAGTAGAAAAACCATCCCAGGTCGCTGGTTCATCTACCATTGAGAGGGAACCCATCGATGCCTGAAAGTCAAAATGTTATTCCTGAGCACGTGCGAAAAATCCATCTGATTGCCGTCTGCGGTACCGGAATGGGTGCGCTGGCAAGTATGCTTAAACGCCTGGGATTTGAAATTTCTGGCTCGGATCAAAAAGTCTATCCGCCTATGAGTGATTTTTTGCGAGAACAGGGAATTCACATAAAGGATGGATTCGATGCGGCCCATATCGCCTATGGGCCGGATCTGATCATTGTAGGTAACGCCGTTGTCCGCGAAAACCCGGAAGTGAAGAAAATGAGGCAAATGGGAATCCCCTTTTGCTCCATGCCCCAGGCCTTGAACCACTTTTTCGCTGGTGATAAAAAAACCCTTCTGGTGTCCGGAACCCACGGCAAAACAACCACCGCTTCTATTTTGGCCTGGATGCTGTATGAAGGCAGATTGGATCCGTCGTTTATGATCGGCGGCATTTTGCAGAACTTTGCAAGCAACTACCGATTGGGTGAAGGCGACACTATCAT
Source organism: Desulfobacterales bacterium (assembly GCA_030066985.1). Lineage (NCBI taxonomy): Bacteria > Pseudomonadati > Thermodesulfobacteriota > Desulfobacteria > Desulfobacterales > Desulfobacterales bacterium. Next base: position 32,447 of record JASJAN010000005.1, on the reverse strand, counting down.
TATCGAAGGCGACGAATACGACACGGCCTTTTTCGACAAAGGTCCCAAATTCATGCACTATCAGCCGGCGGCAACCGTGTTGACCAGTGTCGAATTTGACCATGCCGATATCTTCCGCGATCTTGATCATGTTCAAGCGGTATTTAGCCGATTTCTGTCGCAGCTTAAACCCGCCAGTCTGCTGCTCGCATTTGATGCCGATGAAAATATCCGCCGCATTATTACCGATGCCCAGTGCCGAATCGAATATTATGGTAGTGACGATCGTTCCAACTGGCGTCTGGGAGATATTCAGAGGGATGGTGTCTGGAGCAAATTTGAAGTACTGAAAGCCGGATATCCCTTTGGCCGTTTTAAAACGCAAATGGTCGGCCATCACAATTTGTACAATGCCCTGGCAGTTATTGCCATCGCAGATAATTTGGGAATGTCGCCTGCCGACATGGCTGCGGCCCTGGAGAGCTTCGAAGGTGTTAAACGCCGCCAGCAAATCCGTGGTCGCAAAAATCAAATAACAGTAATGGATGATTTTGCTCATCACCCGACGGCCGTGCGTGAAACCGTTGCTGCTGTCAAATCATTTCATTGCCCCCCACGCCTGATAGCCGTTTTCGAGCCGCGCACGAACTCAAGTATGCGTGATATTTTTCAGGATGTCTATCCGTTGGCATTTGATTTTGCTGATCTGATCTGTATTCGCCAACCGCCGTTATTGGAAAAAATCCCCGTTGCTGAAAGATTTTCATCTGAAAAACTTGTTGCCGACTTAAGGCAGCGCGGCCAGGATGCCCATTATTTCAAAGATACAGAATCCATTATTGAATTCCTTGTGCAGCGTGCTCTTCCCGGCGACCTTATACTGGTGATGTCCAATGGCGGCTTTGACAATATCCATGACAAGCTGCTTGACCGATTATAGCCTCTCTGAAATATTCAATTGACACTCCCCCGCTGTTTCCATTACGGTGACACTACCTGAACATGGGATAAGCGAAACACATCCTGACGGCCAGAAGCGCTGAGTTCTTTTTGGGGCCAAAAACGATTTGCGCTTTCGGGCAACACCGTATTTAAAATCCAACACCAATGAACGAAACTTTATTCCGGCAGATGATCGCAACCGAACACGGCTATCGGACACCGCTTCGACGGCGTTTGTTGGCAAAACACGTGCCGGGATGGCCGGTCTATATTTTTTATGCGCGCATTGCCCTGGCGTTTCTCAAAGAAGGCCTGGCGGGCAAACGCGGGACCTTAAATAATGAAAGATGGCTGCGCGCATCGTTGAGCTGTATGAAGGCCGCCGAGTCCGCCGGTGGAAGACTGACCGTATCGGGTCTTGAAGGCCTGAGTACCCATAAGGGCCCGCTGGTCTTTATCGCCAATCATATGAGCATTCTTGAAACCGTTATTCTGCCTTCATTAACCTTACCTTATACCGACATCACCTTTATCATCAAAGACGAATTGCGGCACTATCCGGTCATCGGCTGGGTGATGCAAGCCCTCGATTTTATCGCCGTCCACCGTAAAAATCCCCGCGAAGATCTAAAAATCGTTTTGAACGAAGGCCAACGCCGTATTCAGAAGGGATGCTCGGTGGTGGTTTTTCCGCAGGCCACCCGCAGTACCACATTCGACGTGAAATCATTTAACACGCTGGGCGTAAAATTGGCGCGCAAATCCGGGGTGCCGGTGGTACCAATCGCGCTTAAAACAGATTTTCACGGCAGTGGCCGCTGGGTAAAAGATATCGGTCCGGTTTATCCCGAGCGGCCGATATTTTTTAAATTTGGTAATCCCATCCCGGTTGTTGGCAACGGGCAGGCCGCCCATAACAGCGTGGTTGAATTTATCGCTCAGAATTTAGCGTCCTGGGGCGTTGAGATTCGCACTCATTCTGATTGACGGCTCCTTCTTTAGGTTTCAGGTTTCGGGTGTCAGGTGTCAGGCCATCGGCGGCCAGTTTTCAGCACTTGCAACTCATCAGCCATAACGGTCGATTGTATTCGTTGTTTTCTGATTTTAATCTTAGATTCCCTGACACCTGAACACTTTCCTACTAATCACATTCCGATTGACACGCCGTATTAATTTCGTTAACCTGCCCAATTTAAATAGTTAACCATTTATTCTAACGAATATGAAAAAGCGCATTCTGGCCAAATTGAAAAAAGAAGAGGGTCCCATTTCGGGGCAGGTCTTAAGCGTACAGCTGGGCATAACGCGGGTGTCTGTTTGGAAGCATATCCAGCAGCTCCAAGCACTCGGATATGACATCACTTCGTCTGCCAAAGGGTACCGCTTGAATCATTCACCTGATGTGCCTTATCCATGGGAGTTTGCCGGTCGGGAAGACAAAATAGTTTATCATGCCGAATTGCCCTCTACCATGGATGCGGCCAAACACCTTGCCCGTAAGGGGTGCCCTGAATTCACAACTGTTATTGCCGGTTGTCAGACAAGCGGCCGGGGACGGCTGAGCCGGCAATGGATTTCGGATAAGGGCGGTCTGTATTTTACGATGGTATTACGGCCGGAACTGCCGCCTGTCTTAAGTTTCAGGGTTGGATTTTTAGCTTCACTAACCCTTGCCAGAGTAATAAATGACATTTTCGCGGTAAATGTCAGGGTCAAATGGCCTAATGATCTTTTGGTCGATGAGCGCAAGATTTGCGGCATGCTTTCTGAAATAGATGCCGAGGCGGATCGGGTGTCGTATATCAATATTGGGATCGGTCTGAACGTCAATAATGATCCTTCACCAATAGAGCCGGCGGCGACATCACTTAAAACGATTTTAGGATACAAGGTATCCAAAAAAGAGATCCTGTCCCGCTACCTGGATTCATTTGAGGCGCAAATGCAAGCGGGGGCCCATGAGGATGTGATTGAGCGGTGGAAGCAAATGGCAGTTACCCTGAATCGTGATGTGAAGGTGGTAACCACCCGTGACATTTATACCGGAAAGGCAGTCGATGTTGACGAGACCGGTGCATTGATTTTGAAATGTTCTGATGGCTCCCTAAAGACGATCCACTACGGAGACTGTTTCCATCAAAGTCATTAGAACCTATTTAAATCAGCCTCCGCGGAGGAATCATTGCCGGTAAAGTTACAAGTAACAACAAATGAGCTAAAATTAAAAATGATCTAAAATGCCTAAAATTGAGGAATTCTGTCCATTTTATTAAACAGATGGAGCGTAGCGACACTTTAAATTTAGGCATTTTAGATCATTTTAGTCATTTTAGGCACTATTCATTTTAAGGCATCTTCGGATAGTATTTCTATAAAACGGAACGGTGATTATGGGCGCATCGAACCAACTACGCATGATGGTTTACGCCTCTTTATTTGCAGCGTTAACTGCAGTGGGCGCTTTTTTAGCGCTTCCCATCGGTCCGGTTCCCATTGTACTTCAGAATATGTTTGTCTTTCTGGCCGGCCTGCTACTGGGCAGTCGTTGGGGATTGGCGAGTGTGGGGGTGTATTTGCTGGCCGGTGCTGTCGGCTTGCCGGTATTTGCCGGCGGGCTCGGTGGCGTAGGTCGTTTGATTGGACCGACCGGTGGTTATCTGATCGGATATCTGCCGACAGTATTTATCATCGGCAAAATTGCGCATAATGCTCGTCCGCGATGGATGACCGATGTTGTGGCCATGATATGCGGAACGCTGGTATTATATGCCTGCGGCGTTTTGTGGTTGAAAGTCGTCTCAGGAATGTCTTTGGCAAAAACTTTGGTGCTGGGCATGTATCCCTTTTTGATTGGCGATGCGCTAAAAATTGCTGCTGCTGCCGCTATTGCCAAAGCCTTGCGGCCGGTCATCAGTATTACGGGTTCCGCGTTGCGGGTTACGAGTTCAGAATAAGTCGAATTCAGATATTCAAAAAACGCATCCATCAACTCGTAACCCGTAACTCGCAGCCCGTAACCCGCAACTCGGAATGGAAAAATGGACATTATTGCAATTGAAAATCTTCAGCACCGTTTTTCAAATGGTACCCTGGGGTTAGATCAGATTAACCTGAATATTGAAGCCGGTGCTTTTGTGGTGGTTGCTGGTCCCAATGGTTCCGGTAAAACGACGCTTATCCGGCATTTAAACGGACTGCTGCAGCCTACGTCTGGGCGCGTTTTTGTGGAGGGGGTTTCGGTTCAGAAAGATCTGTTGCGGGCCAGACGCCTGGTGGGCATGATGTTCCAGGATGCTGACAGCCAAATCGTTGGTGAAACGGTTCGTGACGATGTGGCATTTGGCCCTGAAAATCTGCGACTGGATGTCGATCAAATCAATGCGCGCGTGTCTGCTGCACTGGAGGCCGTCGGTCTGAAAGATTATGCGAATCGGCGACCCCATATGTTGTCTGGCGGCGAAAAACGGCGACTGGCGATTGCCGGTATTCTGGCAATGGAACCCAAAGTGATCGTCTTTGATGAACCCTTTGCCAGTTTGGATTATCCGGGCGTGAAACAGGTTCTCAAGCAGATTTTGGCCTTACATCAAGGCGGTCACACCATTATAGTCATTACCCATGATTTGGAAAAGGTCCTTGCCCACGCCGACCGCCTCGTGATTATGCAGAATGGAAAAATTGTAAAAGATGGGGCACCCGCTGAAATCCTTGGCGACATTGAAACTTATGGCGTCAGGGCACCTTGTGCTTCTCATCTGGGCCTGGAGGTTCGTTCATGGCTGAACTGACAAGTTTTGGCTTTCAAGCTGGGACTTCAGTGCTGTACCAATTGGACGTGCGCTTTAAGATTCTTTTTTTGATCCTGATCAGCCTTGCCACTTTAGGAGCTGGATTCGTCGGACTGGGTATTCTCACGACTCTGTTGACGGCGCTGAGCGTTCATTTGCGACTGCCGTTTCGCTCCGCGATTAAAGAGTTTCGCTGGTTTTTAATTTTGCTGCTGTTGATCTTAATTTCCCGTATGCTCACCACGCCCGGGATGACCCTAGCTGAATTTGGGCCCGTGGCAATTACCCGGCAGGGACTGGTGGCGGGTCTGCGCATTGGCTGGCGGCTGATCACAATCGCACTGCTGGGATACCTTTTTGTATTGACGACTCGCTCCTCGCAGATCAAAGCGGCCGTGCAATGGTTTCTGAAACCGTTTGGACTTATACCGGCCCAACATATTGCCACCATGATGGGATTAATTGTCCGATTTATACCCGTCATTTTTAACCAGGCCAAAGAAACCGCTGAAGCCCAGCGGGCCCGCTGTTCGGAAAACAGGAAAAATCCGTTATCTCGTCTGATACGCTTGGGGATTCCCCTGATCCGCAGAACTTTCGAGCAGGCCGACAGGTTAATCGTTGCCATGGAGGCCCGCTGCTATTCTGAAGATCGAACAGACCCCATTTTATGTGCAACCCGAAAAGATTGGCTAGCCCTTGTTGTCCTGATCGCCATCAGCGGCTCGGTTTTGCACCTCTAAGATGTGTTGACGCTGCCAGTCGGCCCCGACGACTGGATGAAATTTTAAATACCTGCCTGTCATCATTTTTTTTGCCTCACTGATCTAAATTCTGACAATCCATAGATTCTATACTGGTCGATTAAAGAAGAAAAGCTAAAGTGGCTTTTGTTTTTTGGCAAACGGTTTGACAAGGGCAACCAAACCGGCACATAATTGACAGGTACAAAACACTAGTGTAAGGCGTAAGCCGCTGAATTGATTGGCCTGCGAGGAGCTCAGGCCGAATCGTCATTTTAAGCCTGGAACTTACTATTTTAATTTCCGGCTGTTTGAGATTTAATCGACTTTACCATCCTTACTAACGCGGGGAGGTACTTCTTGAAGATTATTATTGTCGGCGCAGGGCAGGTCGGATTTCACATTGCCAGTCATTTGGCGTTGGAAAACAAGGATGTGGTGGTCCTCGATAAAAACCCGGACGCACTGCGACGGGTCTCTGATAATCTCGATGTTCAGATCATCAGAGGCTCGGGCAGCAGCCCGGTTGTTTTAGAAGAGGCCGGCATACAAAACGCTGAAATCATGCTGGCGGTCACCAATAGTGACGAAACGAATCTGGTAGCCTGCCTGGTGGCCAATATTGTGTCACCTTCTACCAAGAAACTGGCCAGAATCCGTGACGCTGATTTTGATAATTATCACCGAAATTTTCGGGAGGTTGCGCCGCACATTGACACCATTATCAATCCGGACATTGAAGTGGTAAAGACCATCCACCGCATGATGAGCGTACCGGGCGCAGTTGATATCGGAGAGTTTGCCGATGGCCGCCTTAAGTTTGTGGGTGTCAACTTAGAAGATGATTCAGAGCTGGCCGGTGCGCGGCTTTCAGACCTGCCAAAGATCCTTGGAGATGACCGACCGCTGATCGCCGCTCTGGTCCGCGAAGACGAATTTATTATCCCCAGAGGCGACGATCAAATCAAGGCCGGGGATCTGGTCTATTTCATCAGTGAAGAAGACAAACTATTAGACACGCTTTCGCTTTTTAATAAAATTGCCCAGCCCCTGAAGCGGGCCCTCATTGTTGGGGGGGGACGTATCGGTTATCGGCTGGCGCGGTTATTGGAAGAACATTCAATTTACTGCAAGATCATAGAACGAAACCCGGAGCGGTGCACCTACCTGGCCGAACGTCTGAACAAGGCGATCGTGCTCAGTGGAGACGGCTCAGATCAAGAACTGCTTTCAGAGGAAAATATCCAAGATATGGATATCGTCATTACCCTCACCCATGATGAGGAAACCAATATTTTGGCATCTTTGCTGGCGCAACGCATGGGTGCGCGCAAAACCATCACTCGTATCAGCAAATTCAGCTATTTTCCGCTGACCAATGCCATTGGTATCGAACAGGTCGTCAGCCCGCGGTTGTCCGCCATCAACACCATTTTGCAGCACATCCGCAAAGGCAAGGTGCTATCCGCCATTTCCATCAAAGGGGAGCAGGCGGAGGTCATTGAAGCGGTTGCCTTGGAGACATCTGATATTGTTGAAAAACCGCTGCGTGACATTGCCTTTCCCAAAGGGGCCATGCTGGCCGGTATTATTCGCAAAGACGCCATCATTATTCCAACCGGCGAGAGCATCATCCAGCCCAATGACCGTGTCATTATTTTTGCCAGAAAAGAAGCTATCCCCAAAATTGAAAAACTTCTTTCCGTGAAGCTGGAGTATTTTTAGATGCGCTGGCGCTATATCCTCAACACCGTTGCGGTGATGTCCTTTTTTTTCGGGCTAACGATGTTGATTCCCCTTGTCGTTGGCCTGTATTACCGCGATCAGAGCGTTGCGCCGCTGCTGAAGTCCATTGGCATTACCGTGTTCAGCGGTTTGGGTCTTCACCTCATTTTTAGAAGTAGTAAAGCCGAGGTCATCAGTCAGCGGGAAGGCATGGCCATTGTCGCCATCGGCTGGACCGCCGTAGGACTCTTCGGGGCCTTGCCGTTTTATTTTGACAGTGGACTCGATTGTTTTGTTGACGCAGTCTTTGAATCGGTCTCAGGTTTTACCACCACCGGGGCATCGGTATTGACCGACATTGAATCGGTTTCAAAAGGTCTTCTTTTCTGGCGCAGTTTTATCCAGTGGCTCGGTGGCATGGGTATCATCGTACTGTCGGTCGCCATTTTGCCCTTTTTAGGAGTCGGGGGCATACAGCTATACAAAGCCGAAGTCCCCAGCCCGGTTCCGGATAAACTCAAGCCCCGTATTCGCGAAACGGCCATGATCCTGTGGAAGGTATATGCCCTGATATCACTGGTGCAGACGGTGTTGCTTTTGTTGGGGGGCATGAGTTTATATGATGCCTTCTGCCACACCTTTACAACCATGCCCACCGGCGGATTTTCCACTAAAAATGTATCCATAGCCCATTTTGACAGTATTTATTTTGACAGTGTTTTTATTCTTTTCATGTTGATGGCCGGTATTAACTTTTCCCTGCACTATCAATTTTTAAAGGGCAAACCACTTGCATTCTGGCGGGACTCGGAGTGCCGTTTTTTCCTGGGGGCGGTCCTGCTCCTGACCATTGTCGTCACGATTAACCTATACGGCTCGGTATACACCAGCATCGGCAACGCACTGCGCTATGGAACTTTTCAGGTGGTATCCATTATTACGACCACCGGTTTTGCCACAGCCGATTATACCCTGTGGCCGGCCATGTCGCAGTTGATCCTCTTGCTGTGCATGTTTATCGGCGCATCCGCTGGATCTACAGGCGGCGGCATGAAATGCCTGCGAATCATGCTGTGTTTTAAATTTTGTTATCGGGAATTGTTTGGCTTGATTCACCCCCGGGCGGTTTCGCCGATAAAAATCGGCGGCCAAACTGTGCCGGATGATGTCATGCGCAGCGTGGTCGGCTTTTTGGCGCTGTATATGGGATTGTTTGCCCTGAGTTCGGTGGCCTTGGCCGGTTTGGGGGTGGATTTTACAACATCATTTGCCGCCATCGCCGCCAGCATCGGCAATATTGGCCCCGGCTTCGGTCTGGTGGGACCGGCGGGCAATTATGCTCAAATACCGGATCTGGGCAAATGGTTGCTCATCTGGTGTATGTTACTCGGCCGATTGGAAGTTTTTACGGTTATTATACTGGTGGTACCGGAATTCTGGAGAAAATAAAAACTTTCTCGAAAATGCATCTTACGCCCAAGGGCTTTGTTGTAAACCGATTCGAAATACTCGAATACTAGCGTGTATGCTCCGTTTTCGAATCGGTTTACGTCGCGCCCTTGAGCGTAATCTACTATTTTTGAGAAAGTTTTAATATAACTATCCAAAATATATTAATTTTTAAATAATTTCATAAGACTTAAAAATTTTCTGTAGATTCTGTTTGGCGTTTACATGATTGAGGCCTTTGAAAAATGTTCAATTTTGCTCTATTTCAAGGCAGGCATAAATTTTAACCACAGGCATACATAAAGTATTTAGAGGATTAAAATTTATGCCGAACACTGAAATAGGGCAAAAGGGGATGTTTTTCAAAGGCCTCAGTTTTTTGTTGACAACTCTAGACCAAATGTTTAGATAAGATGGTTTTAGCGGGCCGTTAACTCAGTCGGTAGAGTATCTGCCTTTTAAGCAGAGAGTCGCTGGTTCGAGCCCAGCACGGCCCACCATAACTGTTTTGGTTTGTTGCGTTCCCATCGTCCAGTCTAGTCCAGGACATCCCGCATTGCATGCGGGACAACAGGGTTTACCTGCTCTGAGTTTGTCGAAGGAAATCTCCTTGGGGACGCCGATATCAAAAAAAGATGCCCAGTTTCAATTGCGTCCCCATCGTCTAGCCTGGTCCAGGACACCGGCCTTTCACGCCGGCAACAGGGGTTCAAATCCCCTTGGGGACGCCATCATTTATCACAGAGGGGCACTGGCACAGGCCGGTGCCCTTTTCTCTTTATATTTGTTGGGATCACGTATTCAGTTTAACTTGTGATGCGAAAACAGGTGATGCCCCAGACCTGTGAAGTTGACAAATAGGGCTGCATTGAGTATTTCATTATCATTGCCCAGATCGGAGTGGAGGCCGATTCGTTTATCATCCTGCCCTTTATATGCTGATAATTTGAAACCTTAAAAGCATTTCATAACGCTCTATTTTTGTGACTATTGTAGCCATGAATGGGAATAAACCGGCAAAATCGACGAACATCTTAATCCTGGGGCTGGGCGGCATTGGCTATTATCTGGCCAAACGCCTGGTGCATGAAGGCTATGCCATTACCACTATCGAGTCAGAGCGTGCAATGATTCGGCAGGCCGATGGGATTTTAGATGCCCGCATGATTCAAGGCAATGCCATGAGCATTGAATGCTGGCGAGAGGTCGAAGCCACTAAGATGGATTATCTGATTGCGGTCACCAATAACGATGCCGTCAATATGATGGCCTGTTTGATTGCCGACCGTTTTGGCATACCGCGCAAAATAGCCCGCGTCCGCTCGCTGGAGTGGGGTGGCGAAGACTCTTTTCTTAAAACCGACGACCTCAAGATTGATTTGATCATTCATCCAGAAGAGCTGGCGGCCCAGGAAATATACCGATTGATTAAATTGAGAGCCGGCAACGAAATCATCGATGTGGCCGAAGGACAAATTCAGGTTATGGCCACCCGCATTCATGAAAAATCGCCGCTGGCCTATCGCAAACTGAAAGATATCTCCAAAGAGCACCGTGAGTTTCCATTCCGGGTCGTGGCGGTTGCAAGGGGAATTACGACCTTGATTCCCGGTGGTGAGCATGAGCTGTTACCCCAGGATCAAGCCTTTTTTATGGCAAGCAACGAGAATCTGCCCCGCCTGATGGGTCTGACAGGCGTTGAGCAGCAGAAACGCCATCGGGTGATGGTTTTGGGCGGCGGCCTGGTGGGACGGCGTCTGGCAGAGCTGCTCGACAAATCGGTGGAGGTCAGGTTGATCGAAAAAAATGAACGCTCGGCCCAGGAACTTTCCTATGAGCTGTCGAATACCGAAGTTCTGCATGGCGATGGGTCGGATTCAAATGTGCTGGTGTCAGCGGGACTGCTTGAAATGGACACCTTTATAACGGCCACCGGTGAAAACGAAACCAATATCATGAGCTGTGTTCTGGCTAAGCACCTGATGAATTCACCGAACGGCAAACTGCGCGGCAAGCAGGGAAAATGTATTGCCCTGGTGAATAAGGAAGATTACCTGGTACTGGCTGCGACAATGGGATCCGATATTGCGCTGAACAAGAAAATTTTGGCCGCCAATGAAATTCTCAAGTTTATCCGTCGTGGCGAGTTGATATCCGTGGCGCACCTGCACGGATTTGATGCCGAAGTGGTTGAGATCGCCGCTGCTCCGGATTCACCGATTACCCGCAAACCTCTCTCCAAATTGGACCCGTTCTATTATGGAAAATTAATGATAGGGGGCATTTATCGTGATGGCGTCTGGCAAGTCGCCGTCGGCGACACCCATATTCAAGAAAATGAGCGCGTGATTGCAGTCTGTCTGTCACCGCAATTAAAAGACGTCCAGACCTTATTTTCAGCCTGAAACCACTTAGACCACCTTTTTTTGAAAAGACAAAAGCTATCCACAAAATAGTAGATTACGTTCAAGGGCAAGGCGTCGATTTTGTTTGTAAGCGGAGCGTACATTTCGTACGTGAGCATTGCAAACCAAATCGCAACGCAGCCATTGGACGTAAGATGCATTTTGGGGATAGCTTTTATCTTTTCCAGAATGACGGATAGAATATAACCAGCGCTGAAAACATCTCCAGACGACCCACCAGCATATTCCAGGATAAAAACCATTTGCCCACATCTGAAATATGGGCGTAATTCTGGGACGGGCCCACTCCACCGAATCCTGGGCCGATGTTCATCAGCGTGGCGATGACAGAACTCATGGCGGTCAGATAATCCATTTGGTCCACGATCACCATAAAGCACCCCCCGGCCAGGATCAGGAAAATGTTAACGATAAAATAACACACGGCCAGATCGACGATTTGAGACTCCACCGGGCGCCGGTTCAATCGAATGGACATGACCGCCATGGGCCTGAAAAAGATGCGCTTGATGGCTGCGACGCCAAATTTGCAGATAAGGACATAGTGAACGACTTTAATACCGCTGGTGGTCGATCCGGCGCAGGCGCCGATAAAACACACCGCAAATAGAAACATCTGTGCCGCCTGCGGCCATTGCTCATAATCAGCTGTGGTGAATCCAGTGGTTGTCAGAAGTGAGGTAACCTGGAAAGTGGCAAACCGGATCGATTCCATCAGGCTGGGATAGGTTTGCTCCTTCCACAAAATCCATGACACCATGCCGCAAAAGAAGAGCATGAATCCGACATACCAGCGGAATTCAGTGTTGATTTTAACGACCCGCCAATTACCCAGCAGCATGTGGTAAAAAAGCATGAACGTCATGCCGCCTAGGAACATAAAAACGATGATCACCCAGTCAAAGTAAGCATTGTTGTAGTGCCCAATGCTGGCATTCCAGGGTGAATAGCCAGATGTCGATACGGTCCCGAAGGAATGGCATAATGAGCTGAAAAGGGACATGCCCCCCAGGCACAGCAAAAGGGTTTCGAGCAGGTTCAGGGTCATATAGATGCCCCACAGCCAGATCATGGTATCCCGGTTGCGGGGAATGAATTTTTCGCGGGTGATCACCTGCCCGGGACTGGACTCGGCGCGAAATAAGCGCAAGCCCCCCATGCCGTGGGGCAGAAAAATAACGGTTAATGTTAAAAATCCCATTCCGCCGAGCAGGTGGGTCTGGCTGCGCCAGAACAACAAGCCGTGCGGGACCACTTCGATATCCGTCAGGATGGTCGCACCGCTGGTGGTGTAGCCGGACATCATCTCAAAAAAAGCATCGGTAAAAGCGGGGATGGCGCCGTGGAACATAAACGGCAGACCGGAAATCGCGGAGATCAGAACCCATCCGAAGACGGCGATGAAATAGCCGTCTTTCAGATTTAATTGGTGGGACCGGCGAAAAAATCGCCACAGGGGCACACCCAAAGCGATGGAGATGACTCCCGTGATGGCGATCGCAAACAGATCATCTTCTTGGTAATACAGTGAGCAGATGACCGGAAACACCATCGAGAAGCCGGTGACAATTAATAATTTTCCAAGGACATTTGCGATAGAGGAATAATTCATATCTAATTTGAATAGTTACGTCATCGTATCCTTCTAGAAATGTTGGTCTTGCGAAGAAGCCACTTGCTGATAGCACCTTTGTTCGTGATGGTCACTCGCAAAACCGTACCGGCTAAAATTATCTGCTCGGACCGACGGGTTTCTTTCCCCTTCTTTCTTTTCGTTTAATGCTCCTCAGGCGTCTTTCTGTTTCCGGATAAAGATCTGGATAAAAATCTTTCCAACGTTTCAGCATCCAATTCCATTGGCCCAGATGTTTTCGAATCGCGAGCTCGGCGCAGTCGGTGATTCGCTGGGTATTGATTTGCAAATCGAGCCGCAGGTCGTTGGTTCTCTGCATTTCAACAGGGGGCTCAATTTGCACAATCAGTTCGCCTTGTGGATTGCGATGACAGAACCCGGGAATAATCGGGCTCTTGCAGCGAAGACCCAGCAGGGCGGCCGCCGGTGTGGCCGTTGCCCGGCGGTTAAAGAATCTGACCTCAACACCCTCAAATCGCCGGCTGATATCCATCAGTATGGTGACCATCCCCCCCTGACGCAACGTTTGCATCATTTCCGGCAGGGCACCTTTCTTATAGATAATCTTGTTGCCAAAACGCGTGCGCAAATTGTGGATCAGCTGGTTAAGATAAATGTTTCGCATTTTTTTGGCGACGCTGGCCATTTGCACCTCTAAAAGACAGGGGAAGACTTGCGCCGCCATTTCGTAGTTTCCCAGATGGGCCGTAACGATAACAACTCCTTTGTGCTTGGCCAGCGCTTGATTTAAGGTGTCTTCATTTTCGATACGCACTTTTGCAATGAGTTCTTGTCGTGTTAAACACCCCATTTGCAAAAACTCTACTAAGGTGATCCCGATATGCTGAAAAACCTGTTTCGACATAGCCTGGATTAGCTCCGGCGATGATAGGACCTGGGAAAATTGTAAATTGCGCCGCACGATATATCGCTGCGTTGGTGCGATACGATACAACAGATTGCCAATGAATGTGCCCATTCCCATCAGATGTGATCTGGGTATTCTGGCAACCTTAGTTTTCAAGGGATTTCGACGGGTCGTCAAGGGGGAAATATGATGACTATTGGATGTATTGTTGTGGTTTGTCATTGGCGTCGTTCTTCAGGTGCATTTTGAAAGGGAATATGACCCTTGAATTTTACAATGACGGAAATTTGCACCCTCAGTAACAGAGAAAAGTAAAGGTGTCAACGGATGAATTTAAAATAATTTCAACGGTATGCCCCTTTGCGATACAGCTTCCAGAAAATCACGCAGGTGGCCAGCAGCGGATACCGTTTTAGCTTCAAGGGCACTTCGACTTTCACACCCGAGTGGCGCTCGATTTTCCAAAGGATGTAATCGATCCCGCCACGAAATGTCAACAGACCCTTTAACAGCCTTAACGCAGATAGCAATTTGCCCTGCCATGACCGCACCATCCAGTCCAAACGACTCATGCGACGAGAACGCTCAGGAATTGATATCGTATAGCGATATGTGCCATTTTTTTTGTGAGTTTCAATAGGATAGGATAGATTTTCTAGCGCGGTCCGGGTCAATTGCTCGTAATATTGCGGTGCGGCTTCAAATAGACCGGCCAATTTTTCCGGTCGCTCAGCGCGAAGTTCAGCCCGATAACTGAGGGTCCATCCCAGTTGCCATAACTCGCGGGTCCTAAAAGAGGCCGGCATTCGCGGCAGCACGCGGGTAACGAATCGCAATACCGCCTGTACCAAAATGGATTGAATCCGTTCGACAATTTGATCGTTGCGGGCATATATCAATCCCACCGGTTGGGCAAATCTTCCCCAGATATAGGAGTGAAACCAGCGGGCCGCACCCGCGCTAAAATCATTGAGTGACAGCACGGCGTATTTGGCGCGCACGACGCGATCTTCAAAAGGCACTTCGATATAAAATACATTGGGCGGCAGCATTTTGTTCAGGGCTGCCAGCAGACAACGCTCTTCAATGTCACGATACCGATCCACCAATACATAAAGGTCAACCAATCCACCCCGATCTTCGCCGGTTCGCAAACATGAACCGTAAAACACAATGGCTTCGATGGCTGCTCCATAATCTGTTAAAAGACGATCTGCCAGAGCGTGTATCGCCGGTGAGGCCGGCTGAAAAGCCTGTTGGGCAATCTGATCAAAAATTTTGGTGTCTGTGGGCATGGTTATACTTGCAGAAAAGAGGCCTGTCCGCCGCAACCGACCACGACAGGACCGAGTTTGCTGTCAGGATTGTATAATTCACCATCAAGATTAAACCCACTGTCCAGGGTCAGATGGGCCTTTTCGATATTATGGCTGACATAGCCGTTTGCTGGTTTGTTATAACGATTTTGTTGACCCCGCATCGCAGCCGGAAGCACTTGCAGAAAATGACGGGGATTGGCACTCACAGCCGTGTAATGCAACGGTTTGGCTTGCACACCCCAAAAAGGCCGCAGACCCAAGAACAAGCGTTGCAGAGATGTGATCAAAAGCAAAAGGTATTTTTGTTCTTGCGCGGCATTTTGATTTAAACTGATACTGATGGGCACGGAGGATACCACCTTGCGGTCTTTTGATAGTACCGCCCATAAAAATCGAGCCAGGGCTACACCGGCGCCGAATTCACCACGCACGCCCCGTGTATGAACTTTTTCAAAGCAAAAATGGGTTGCCTGATAAATGGCGGCTGCTCCGAAAAACATCCCATAGACCGGCGATGTTAGCGACGGCATCTGGACCTTCAATACCGGCCGATGGATGCTGGTGGCGCTGTTGTTTGATGTACGTGCCCAGCTGAAAAGTCTTTGAAGGGCACTTAAGCGAGATCCCTTCAAACCCACATCACCGGCAATCATACTGGTGGTGCCGGCAGACGGTAGAACAGCCAGCAGCGGGTTTGTTTCGAAAAAACGGTTGTTAAAAATCGCCGTTAAAGCGGCCTGGACCGTCCCGTCTCCACCGTTGACCACTAGAAGATGAACTTCCTGACGGGCAAAGTCCGCCAGGGCCTCAGACACATCCGCTGGGGTTTGAACTTCGCGCTGCAGCACCCCGGTTTGCGCTGCGGCCGCCGCACGGATTTTTTTCAAACCATTGCGGTTGCCGCCACTCAATGGATTGTGCAGCATTCCCATCCGTATTGTTGAATTGGGTGCCATAAAATTACAACAATAGTCTCAATATAATGTTGGGTTTTTCAACCAGTCGATTGATGTGAAATGTCACGCGGATGATCTGCCCGCATTATTTTACACTGCCAAACATGCGTTTATTCAAACGGGATAACCGACTGGTCAATGACGTCATTGCAAAAAAGTGTTTGCTATTATATACGAGATATTGTCTTTTTGTAAAGTCAACCCAATCCGAGTTTCTAAAACCGGTTATCTGAAATCCAAACTGATGAATCCTAACCAACCGTTCACCTTGGCGCACATTTCAGACCCTCACCTGGCGCATCCCGGCGGTAGCCGATTATCCGATTTTTTAAACAAACGCTTTTTCGGGTATCTAAAGTGGCGTCTAAAACGCCAGTCTGAGCACCATGACCTCGTTCTGACCAGCATGATCGATGACGTCCTGTCCGCTCAGCCCGATCATATCGTTGTTACCGGGGACCTGACTCACCTGGGTCTGCCAGCCGAATATGCCAAAGCCAAGAAAATGCTGGAAACCCTTGGTTCCGCATTTCAGGTGACCATCATCCCCGGAAATCATGATGCTTATGTTGATGGGGCTCTGGATTGCCGCTTGGTTGAATGGGCGGATTATATGGTGGGCGATGGGGTCAAGACGTGCAATGATAGCCCCGGCGATGAAGATGCCATATTTCCAAGTTTGCGCATACGCAATGGCGTGGCGCTCATTGGTATCTCCACGGCCCAACCGTGTTCGACTTTTCTGGCGGTTGGCTGCATCGGTCATGAACAATTGCAGCGCCTAGAAAAGATACTCCTCGAAACCGGTCAAAAGAACCTGTTGAGAGTCGTTTTGATTCATCACCCCCCAACATCCGGTGTGGTCAGCTGGCGCAAAAGACTCACCGATGCCCGATCATTTCAAAAGCTATTGTATGATTGTGGGGCAGAATTGATTCTGCATGGCCACTCCCACCATCCATCCCAGTCCTATCTGGATACGACTGATGGCCGCATCCCGGTGATCGGTGTTCCATCAGCATCAGCAGTCGGCGAGAATCTCAGTCGTCGTGCTCGCTATCATCTTTACACCCTATCGCCGGCATCAGGTGGATGCGATATACGGGTATGTGTGCGGTGTTATCGCTCTGACGAAAACCGTTTCGAGACCGAGGATGAATATCATCTAACAACCTAGCGATGAAACACGGGTTTCTTTTTTTATTGACAACGACCAACCAGATGTTTAGGTAAGATGGCCCCGTCGGGCCGTTGGGAGGGCCCGCATTTGGGGCAAACGATTCAAGTCCCCACAAATGGGGGCAATATTTTCATGATTGAGGTCTATTCGATAATAACCGTTTCAGCAAAAAATCTACTTGCTGCCGATATGTGAACATTATTATGCCACTGCCCACCTTCATCATAGGCGGCGTCCGGCGCGGTGGGACTACCTCGTTGTATTACGCCATCAATGAGCACCCGCAAATCTATCTTTACCCGCATTCTGAACTCAATTACTTTGTGGAAAAAGATGTTAAAGGGCGCAAATGGCCTGACCATTTCGATGCGCCAGATCATTGGGACACATCGCATACTGTAGATGATTACGCCGCTCTTTTTCCAGTTGACATACGTGCTCGCGCCATTGGCCACAAGGGTGCCGATTTGCTTTTCTGGCAGCCAGCGCATGAACGCATTGCCCGGTTTGTGCCCAAGGCGCGCTTCATTTTTTCGTTAAGAAATCCGGTCAATCGAGCTTGGTCGCATTATTGGTTTGAACGTGCCAAAGGTCGGGAAACGCTTGATTTCGAGGCGGCTCTGGACGCAGAGGAAGAACGCGCCAAACAAAACAAATGGGCCGGCTACCATCTTTCCTATTTGGCACGCGGTTTTTATGATCAAAACTTGCAGCGGTTCTTCAAGTTCATTCCACCTGAGCAGGTGCTGGTCATTACACTTGAAGAAAAAATCGCCCAGCCACGTAAAACACTAGAAAAAATTTATCGCTTCGTGGGTGTAGACCCGGAACTGGGGCATCAACAGTCAGAATCGCGTCGCAATAAAGGTTGGGCCACTATACCGCGACCGTGGACCCATCACTCGGCAATAGCGCCTGTGGTGAGTGGTTATGAGAGTTTGACCAACGCACTTGCCAGAGTACTAACCCCGTCAAGGGATTCCCGACGACTGTTGCGCAATTTTCTACAAAAGCCTTTTCGTCAATCAATGCGGCGGGTGCCGTTGCCCGAAACGCTCCGGCAAAGACTAAACGACCGCTATGCGCCGCATATTGCCACTCTCGAAAAACTTTTGGATCGTTCCTTTGATGAGTGGCGGTTCCCATAGTTACTGAATCATCCAATTACAACTCGACCCATGGCCGGCCTATAAATTTATTCAATAAACGCTTAAAATATGCTAATTTTCGTTCATCTTTCTGCCTTGAAATTCTGTGCTCAATGCAGGGTGGTCAGCCTAAAGAGACGCTATTTGGAGAAATTTTTGTATGTCTAAAAAAGTGATATTTGCTCATGCCGGTTGGACCTTCTGGGATGACGCTGCCATAAGGCTGCGGGACGATTATGGCTGGGAAATCTGCTATTTCATTGGGGGAACCCATCAAGAAAAAACCCAAAAGCATTTTCCGGAAGCCATATTTCACTCCCATGCTGACGCCAAACGCATTCGGGTACCCAAGGGATGCGAGGCAGTCAAACCGTCACCATTGGATAAAAATTTAATCACGGCTTTGTCCTCGAATGAGTCGATATACATCAAAATGATGGATCGCTTTAACTATAACCGGACACTAAGCTACCAAGAGCGCATTGCGACATACCACAAGCAACTAATGTACTGGAATGGGGTTATCGAACACTTTAAACCGGACTTGGTGGTGTTTCGGATGGCACCGCATATGTGCCATGATTATGTCTTATATTCACTCTGCCGCGTTATGGGGATCGACACCCTAATGTTTGAAAGGCCGACGATTCCCGGTCTGGTATTTCCGGTGGGATCTTTTGAGGATCAATCACCGGTCATCAAGAAAAAATACCTTGAGTGCTTAGCAAGGGAGAGTGGGGCGGTTATCTCAGTGTCGCCTGAAGTCTCTGCTCATCTGGAAAAACTGGCCAAACCCTACGAGCAGGCCATGCCATTTCATGAGCAATACAAGCAGAAACGATACAGCGGTGGTGAATTCGGTGCCTCTATTGGAATCGTATGGCGTCTAATATACGATCAGGTCAAAGGAACGCTGTTTGATAAATGGGACAGTGAGTATCGCAAAATGAAATTCCACAATCGGTTGGGACAAATCAAACGCAAAAAGCTCCAGGCGCATTACCATCAGCTGGCTAACAGCGTGGATTTAAACGTCCCCTATATTTTTGTCGCTTTGCAGTGTGAGCCTGAACGCCAATCCTGCCCGGTGGGGGGGGTGTTTACACACCAATATTTGATGGTCGACCTGCTGTCCAAGCTGGTGCCGCAGGGCTGGAAAGTTTATGTTAAAGAACATCGATCTCAGTTTAAAAAATACCAATCAGCAGAGCGCTCCAAGACCGTTGAATCTTATGAATACCTTGCCAGTATGCCGAATGTAGAATTGGTATCGTTAGACACATCGTCATTTGAACTCATCGATCATGCACAAGCGACAGTAACGGTTGCGGGCACCGTGGGGTGGGAAAGCCTGGTAAGGGGCAAACCAGTGCTGCTTTTTGGCCAAAGCTGGTTTAGCGCTTGCAAGGGCGTATTTATGGCCCATTCGATTGAAGACTGTCAATCAGCGATTGAAACCATTAATAATGGGTTTAAAATTGATCCTGAGGAGATCAAATGTTTTGCGCATGTTGTGGAGCAAAACTCTTACAGGGGATACATCGATCCGGTATATGAGCAGATGGGGCTGATTTCACCTGAAGAAAATGCGATGAATCTGGCTAAAGCCATATATGAGTATTTTGAATGAGGATCCTTTGCCGGGGAGAAGAAGACGATTTAAACGTATGCAACGTTTTCGCCGCAAACCGGCTGTTTAAAAAGCCTGCTTTTGCGTCAGGCGTTGCACGAACTCCCAGTCATCGACGCTGTCAACGTCTATAGCCGCCTGCGGAAAGGGCAGCAGCACAGGAAGCAGGCGAACCTGCATCTTATTTGAAAGCGTTTCTAAACCATCCTTCAACGAGATTCTGCCTAACAGGTACCGCGCCACGGTCCACCAACCCAGGAGCTGCATAAGGCGCAGCGGTTTTTTGCGCTCCTGTTCTATGCGGCGCCAGAATTGAGCCGCCTGATCAGAACGAGAGTTGAGAAAACCAAACAGATTGCAGCCGCTATAGGCCCCATCTTTGAATTTTATGGCCGTGCGTTGGGTTTCAGGAAATGCGGCTATGACACCCTCATATGCTGTTAGACCGACCGCGACATCACATTCTAGTTGATACGCTGCGTTGCAAAAAAAATCTACGATCTGTGGGGTTAAGAGTGCATGATCGGCAGTGGTGACCAGCATTGGTTTATTATCCGGGAAAGCTTGCAGGGCATTATAGGTGCTCAAACTGGGCGTCGCTTGGCTGGCAATCCATTTGAATTCATTTTTATCGAGACGGGCTTGTAGTTCAGGCTCCCGCTCAACTAAAGGCCGGGAGGGTCCGCATAAGATCAGGGTGTCAACCTGCTGGGCAGCCGATAAGGCATCTAAGACCCGATGCACCATCGGTCGATTGTCGATGGGCGCAAATGATTTACAGGTCACTCCGGCGGCCTGAGCCACCGGATCCTGACCCGGACGGCTTCCGGCAAGAATGATTGCGCTAAATCGGCTTGTCTGTTGTGCCGTCATCGGTCTCCTAAATCAGGATGGTTTTAGATTAAGTTTTTACCATATATTCGATAGCGCTTGTATGCCGAGCCCTTGATCCCTTCAATGATATCTCGCGTGCCCTTATTATCTTCCAATATCCAGGACATTTCGACATCTTTTACCCTGTGTTTGATTGCCGGAGGATATAACGCCTGGATCATCATCAGCGCCATTGCCGC
Organism: Desulfobacterales bacterium; assembly: GCA_030066985.1. Lineage (NCBI taxonomy): Bacteria > Pseudomonadati > Thermodesulfobacteriota > Desulfobacteria > Desulfobacterales > Desulfobacterales bacterium. The sequence goes on along the minus strand of JASJAN010000005.1, from coordinate 11,588 downwards.
CCCCATGAGGCTATCCTGATACTGCTGTCGAACCCCCATAAATGGGATGCGCGTTGTTTGTGGAAACTTGACTTTCAAACGCCACAGTAACTTAAGCCAGCCGAAAGGCATTAATCGGCCGTTTAAATCACGTATGGTTTCATTGATATTGGGCACCATCACCATAAAAGCCGCTGGTCTACCGTCGATTTCAGCAATTTTGACCATTTCAAATTTCAACACCAATTTAAACTCTTTGCCCAGCTGTTTAAACTCCTTTGGGGTAAAGGGAATAAATCCCCAGTTTTGCGACCAAGCGTCATTAAAAATGTCGCCGATATTCTGCAGGTCTTCGTCAAAATTTGTTTTTCGCAAAGAGCGTATCTTGACCCGTTTTTTTGCCCTTTTGGTGACCGCCTGCATGGCCGGTGTCAGTGTAAAATCATCAACGGCCACGCGATAGGCCAATAAATCTTTTTGTTTCTGAAAGCCATTTTTTTCCATATGCATCGCATAATAAGGTCTCGCATGCCCCATCAAAAAATAGGGGGGCGTTTCAAAGCCGTCCACCAACAATCCCGGTTCCTGGTTGATCGATAAATTATAGGGCCCTAGAACCCGGTGCATCCCCTGGTCACGCAACCAACGCTCAGCAGTTTGGAAAAGTGCTGCAAACGTTTCAGCATCGTCTTCTGATTCAAGCATTCCGAAAAAACCTTCATCTGCCTGATGCTGATCAAGGTGCAATTGGTCGATCTGGGCGCTGATGCGACCCACCGGCGCCTCTTTGCGATATGCGATCCAGGATTGAAAACGGGCATGCTCAAAATAAGGATTTCGCGGCGACAAAAGTTCTTTTCGTTCCAGAATCAATGGCGGAATCCATGCGGGATCATCTGCGTAAATAGACCAGGGCAGCCGGATAAACTGTCGTAACTGATGCCGGGTTTTGACCCGATTGACGTGCAGCATAAGATGGTCTCTTTTATTGAAAGATCGATTTGCGGTTTAACGTTAGGCCCAGTAAAAGAGGCCACCGCGCTCATCAAATACCCCCGCGACTTTGTCAAATGTTAAATGTTTTATCAAGCATTATCTTTCCGGGTCATTCAACGCTTATTTGAAGCAGTAAGGAGACGGTTTAACGCACGAATTGAAATGAAACGATGACTAGTCATCTTAATTTTTTAAAATAACTGCATTGACTATATGCGTTAGGGAATGACCCGTATTTTGCCATACGTGACTTTCTCATTTTAAAGTCCATTTCCAACAATGCGGATTCAAAAGCCAACATTATTTTTGCACCCATCGTCGGCCGATTTGGCAAAAAATGGGGTGATAAGGCCAATATTGACATTTTTTTTTGAAACAATGGGATTTGATCAAATGTTTCAAAATGGGCACATATCCTTCATATTGTGTGTCGGATTGGACACACCCCCAAGTTTCGTATTTGACAAATTTTTCAATATTTGGGCTGGTTATTCATAAAAAAATAATAAATTAAGGTGTTTAGTGAGCTAAAGGCCTTAAGCGTGAAATTTTGTGATTTTAGGGTTGCTGTCGCCAAAAAATGACTCCTCAGAAAACGCCAAAATGCTGTAAGTTAGTAAAATTATAATAAATTATTTGACATCCATTTTTTATTTAGATAAGTTTCTATATAAGAAATTGCTTCACCAAGTTTTTAGGCTGCAGATAAAGGAAGCGACACCCTGTTTTCGATGAATTAAGTTAGCGCTGCATTTTGTTGACTTAACTTGTCTGGAAAAACTGGAATATCAAACGAGGAGATGGATGAAGTGACTATGGAAGCAACGCCGACTGGAAGTAATATACCCTTACGAGCTGGAGACTTTTCTACTTTGCCTGAGGCGCTCAATTATGCGGCTCAGGGTCAAACCGGTTACAATTTCTACGATGGGCGCGGCAAAATATCTGCCGTTCTCCCGTATTCAAAACTGCGTGACGAAGCCCAAGAGCTGGCTCAACGGCTCATCGGCCTGGGCCTTGAACGCGGTGCGCGCATGGCGCTGGTAGCCGATACCCATCCAGATTTCATCCGATTTTTCTTTGCCTGTCAGTATGCCGGCCTCATTCCCGTTCCGTTGCCGGCATCCATTCATATGGGCGGACGTAAAACATACGTGGACCAGTTGCATCGTCTGCTGATCAGCTGCCGAGCCAATGCCGCCATGGCAACGGATGATTATTTTCCATTCTTGAATGAAGCCGCCGAAGGTCTTGACCTCCGATTTTGCGGAACGCCTCAAGCGTTCGACGAACTTGCCAAATCATCGATTCCGCTAAGCCCGCTGGGGCCCAAAGAGCTGGCTTACATCCAGTACACCTCCGGCAGCACCAAATTTCCCCGGGGGGTTATGATTACCCAGTCGGCGGTATTAAACAATCTGGCCGCCATCGTTAAATCGGGTTGCAAGATTCGACCGGGTGATCGAGGGGCCTCATGGCTGCCGTTTTACCATGATATGGGTTTGGTGGGGCTTGTTCTGGCGCCACTGGCAGCTCAATTATCGGTTGATTATTTGAAAACCCGTGATTTTGCCATGCGTCCCAGATTATGGCTGGCATTGATGACCGAGAATCGAGCAACGATTTCAATTGGGCCTCCATTTGGTTATGAGCTGTGCCAGCAGCGGCTGCGTCAAAGTGATATCGAAAAATTTGATTTGAGCGCTTGGCGCCTGGCAGGTGTTGGCGCTGAAACCATAAGACCCGCGCCGTTATTCAAGTTTGCTGAAATGCTGGAGCCCTGCGGATTTAACAAAGAGGCATTCTGTGCCTGTTACGGAATGGCCGAATGCTCGCTGGCGGTCAGCTTTGCACCACTCAGCAATGGGTTAAACATCGACGCCGTAGATGGCGATTATCTTTCTGAACACCGTCAGGCCTTGCCGGTGGCAACTCACATGCCTGAAAGTGAAATTCGATCGAGCTGGTTTGTGGATTGCGGCACACCTTTGCCGGATTACCAGGTGGAAGTTCGCGATGGTAGCGGCCATCAGCTGCCTGAGCGACATGTGGGCACCATTTATGTAAAAGCGGCCAGCGTTATGTCCGGTTATTTTGGTGATCTAAAATTAACCCAAGAAGTGTTAACCGACGATGGGTGGTTTAACACAGGAGATTTGGGCTATTTTGTTGAAAACGGCCTTTTTATTACCGGCCGCGAAAAAGATATGATCATCATCAATGGTCGTAACATATGGCCGCAGGATCTTGAATTTGCCGCCGAACAGCAGCCTGAGGTTCGCACCGGGGATGCGTCGGCCTTTTCCGTACCGGGACCGGATGGACAGGAAAAGACGGTGATGATGGTCCAGTGCCGGGTGAACAGCGATCCAGAACGCGCCGAGTTGCGGGAGCGCATACAGCGCTTGATTTATCAGGAGCTCGGGATTGAATGCTATATCGATCTGGTGCCGCGCAATACATTGCCCCGCACCACTTCCGGTAAGCTATCCCGATCGAAGGCCCGAAAAGAATTTTTAAAGCGGACTGAAAGGGAACGACAGCCGTCATCACGCCGCCCTTTAATTTTTACGGGTAGACGGGTACAGGCGGGCTAATTGTTTTATGCCAGTCGATTCCCTTTTAATTTTCTAAATAGATAGGTGGCAGCGGAAACCAACCGGGTAGCCAATAGCGTTAAATTGGGCGAGACGGCCATCAGCTGACATTCCCCTGGTTAAAAAAGGTATCCGCAGCAACTTCATGAAAAACACAATCGCCTTAACGGGGGCAACGGGTTTTATTGGCAGCAGCGTAGCCCGGCGGCTTATAGCGGATGGATGCAAAGTCCAGGCGCTGACCCGTAGCACATCGGATCGAAGCCGTCTATTAGATTTAAATATTCATTGGGTCGAAGGTGCGCTCGAAGACCTTAATAGCTTGAAACGTCTGGTGAACGGCGCGAATGCTGTGGTTCATTGTGCCGGCGCTGTTCGTGGTGCGACTCAGGCCCATTTTGATCGTATGAATGTTGATGGCGTGGCTCGGTTGGTGCAGGCAGTCAGTGAACAGCACCCGGTGCCGCGTTTTTTATTGATATCGTCTCTGGCAGCCCGGGAACCCGATCTTTCACTTTATGCTTCCAGCAAGCGGCAGGGCGAGGTTGTTTTGGCCACTCACAGTGGACAGATCCCCTGGTCGGTCCTCAGACCTCCGGCCGTATATGGCCCTGAAGATCGCGAGATGCTTCCGTTGATGCAGTGGATGGCACGCGGTTTTGCGTTCATCCTAGGGACCGGTGACACCCGGTTTTCAATGCTGTATGTTGACGACCTGGCCGATGCCATTCAACACTGGTTGCGACATTGCAATTCTAAAAACCAGGTCTTCGAACTTCATGATGGGCACCCCAATGGCTACTCGTGGCAGGATGTCATTGAAACGTTTCATCATTTAGGCGTCAATCGTGTGCGACGGGTTCACGTGCCCGTTGCAGGAGTTCGGCTGGTGGCAGCGCTGAATCTTATCGCTGCCCGGTTATGGGGTTATCAACCCATGTTGACACCGGCAAAGCTGCGGGAACTCACACATCCCGACTGGGTGTGTGAGAATGTAGCGATTACGCGCGAAATCGGTTGGACACCTCGGGTATCGCTTGCAGACGGCCTCAAGAGAACACTCGGTTTTAACAAAACGAATGCCTGTTAGAAAAGGTAATGATACGGTTATCCTCACGCAAAGCGCGCCAAGCAAAGATTTTGTGTTAAGAACTAATTGCACCTGGCGCCTTGGCGTCTTTGCGTGAAACCTTACTAAAAACGGATCGCAAAGAGATGAAGCCTATGCAGGACTACGAAAGCTTACTTAAGCGCGTCTGTGAACTGTTGGTTCCCTTTGTTGAACAAGGAACTGCTTTACGGGAAGATTCAGATTTTGTGGCTGATCTAAATTTTGATTCGCTCAAAGTTATGAAATTGGTGGAACAGGTTGAGGATGAGTATGATATATCCATACCCTTGAATATTCTTCCCGATGTACAAACAATTAAAGATTTTGTCATGCAACTTCAAAAATTAGTGAGTCCATAGGGAGTATTTAGTGTTTAGTAAAAGACCGAACCCCCAACACTAAACACTAAATACCAAATACCAAACACGAAGGAAGTTAGAGAATGAGCCTTTTTGATAAATTTGAGCAGATAGCGGCGGCGCGACGGTCATTGGTTGAAAAAGGGATACGATCAAACGTGATCATGGAAAAAGTGGTCTCATCCACAGAGGCGATTATTAACGGCCGTACTGTGATCCTTGCCGGAACCAACAATTACCTGGGTCTGACATTTGATGCGGATTGTATCGAGGCCGCTTCTAAGGCCGTCAAAGAACAAGGCACCGGAACGACTGGCTCCAGAATGGCCAATGGCAGCTATTCAGAGCACGTAAAATTGGAGCAAGAGCTGGTCGATTTTTTCGGCTGCAAATACGGTATGGTCTTTTCGACCGGCTACATTGCGAATTTGGCCATGTTATCAGCGCTCACCGGTCCGGGTGATGTCCTATTAATTGATGCCGACAGCCACGCCAGCATTTATGATGGCTGCCGTCTGAGCGGCGCTGAAATTATCCGATTTCGGCACAATGATCCAGACAATCTGGCCAAACGACTTCAGCGGCTGGGTGAACGCACAGCCAATACACTCATTGTGGTGGAGGGCATCTACAGTATGATGGGCGATCGCGCTCCGTTGGCCGAAATTGTGGGGGTCAAAGAACAATACGGTGCCTGTCTGCTGGTTGATGAAGCACATTCGCTGGGGGTCTTGGGTTCAAACGGCCGCGGGTTGGCCGAAGAGGCTGGTGTAGAGCAAAACGTTGATTTTATTGTCGGCACTTTCAGCAAGAGCCTGGGGGCCATCGGTGGATTTTGCGTTAGCAACCAGGCAGCGATGAATTTGGTTCCCCTGGCGGCACGGCCTTACATTTTCACCGCTTCCTCATCGCCTTCAACCATCGCCTCAACCCGCGAAGCGTTGAAGGTATTAAGAGCACGACCCGAATTGCGCGAAAGATTGTGGGGTAATGCCCAACGTTTATACCAAAAGCTGCAAGGGCTTGGATTTCAGCTTGGCCCGCAAATCAGCCCGGTCGTTGCCGTGCGGGTTGCCAATGTCGAACAGGCCGTCGCCCTGTGGAAGGGCCTTTTAGAAAACGGTGTATATGTCAATCTGGTGACACCTCCGGCTACGCCGGATGGGGGCTGTTTGCTGCGCTGCAGTGTCAGCGCCGGCCACAGTACAGAGCAGATTGATCAAATTGGTGCTGCGTTTGCAGTGCTCAAAGAAGTTGTTTTGGAGGGCGAAACCGTTTAAAACGCGGGTTTTTAAAAACGCCCGATCATAAAGGGCATGATGTGAAACGCTGATGCATATACTTGTCTCCTTATTTCGACGCTATCCGATAAAAAGCATTTTGATGCTGTTTGCCATGCTGGTGGCTGCCGTGGCGGAAGGAATCGGTTTATCTGCCATGTTGCCCCTGCTGAGTACGGCTGTTGGCAGCGAGGCCGGCGGTGGTGACGGCACGAGTCCAGCGGCCGAACGCATTGTCAGACAGGGCCTTGAGGAGTTGGGTCTTCCGCCGACATTAGAAGTTCTTATGCTGGTCATTTTTTTTGCGATTTTGATCAAATGTTTCCTTATCTTACTGGCCAAAAAACAGGTGGGCTACACCGTTGCTCAGGTGGCAACCGACTATCGTTTGGAATTGCTGCGGGCTTTGCTGGCCTCAAGCTGGGCGTTTCATCTGCGACAACCCGTTGGTGCACTGGCCAATGCCATGACAACCGAAAGCAGCCGAACCAGCAAAGCGTATCTGAGCGGTGCCTCCATGATCATCTTCTTAATTCAGGTGATCATCCTGTCCATTGTGTCTTTTTTGGTTTCCTGGCAGGCAACCTTAGCCGCTTTGGCAGGCGGCTTTTTTATTTTTTTTGTGTTGAAGCGTTTGATCAAAAAGGCGCAACGGGCCGGCAAGCGCCAGACCAAGGTCATGAAATCATTGGTGGGGCAACTGGTTGACAGTTTGCAATCCATAAAGCCGCTGAAAGCCATGGCACTTGAAAAATTGGCTGAATTGGTGCTGGCCAAAGAAACCAACAAACTCAACAAAACATTTCGCAAGCAAGTTCTCAGCAAGGAATATTTGCGCGCTTTTTCCGAGCCGTTGCGATTTATTTTCCTGCTGCTGGGCTTTTATTTTACCTTTAAATACCTGAAGCTGCCGGTGACAACCCTGATGGTGTTTATCTTTTTGATTGCCCGCATTCTGATGCAGCTGGGTAAAGTGCAGGATGAATACCAGAAAATGGTCACCTACGAGAGTGCCTACTCATCATTGAGAAATAAGATCAATGAGGCTTTGGCAGATCGGGAAGTTGAATTCGGCACGCAATTGCCTGTTTTGGATAAAGGGATTCAGCTAAGTCAGATTTCGTTTGCCTATGAAAGTAGACAGGTGTTGCGAAATGCGTCATTCGATTTTCCGGCCGGATTGATGACGGCCATTGTGGGCCCATCGGGCTCGGGCAAAACCACAGTTGCGGATCTCGTCATTGGCCTGATGAGACCCCAGCAGGGTGAAATCTTGATTGATGATCTTCCGCTGGATCAGATCGATGTGCGAAAATGGCGACACATGATCGGCTACGTTCCGCAAGAGACCTGGTTGCTGCACGATAGCGTGCTGAACAACGTCACCCTGGGTGATCCGGAACTGTCGACAGAAGATGCCATCCAGGCCCTGCAAGCTGCTGGTGCTTGGGATTTCGTACAAAAAATGCCACAAGGAATAAACAGCACTGTCGGCGAACGCGGCGGTAAGATATCCGGGGGACAGCGACAGCGCATCGCCATTGCCCGGGCTCTGGTTCACCAACCCAAATTGTTGATTCTGGACGAAGCTACGACCGCCTTGGATCCGGAAAACGAGATGGCCATCTGCAATACCCTGCGCGAGCTGCGTGGCCGCTTAACGATCCTGGCGATTTCACACCAGCCAGCAGTATTAGAGGTGTCTGATCGTGCTTATCAGATGCAAAATGGCTCAGCTGTGCCGGTTATCAAAGAGGATTCATCATCGAATCTGAATTTAGCGGAGAATGCGTCGGGCACGGACCAAAAATTGAAAGCGGCCGATAACCCCAATTAGCGGTATTAAACATCATGTCTGTCGATTATTGTTCTGGTGATGGCGGAAAGCTGACGGTTAAGACAACAGGCGAAATTGCGAGATAATCCCAGATACAGCAAATAGGAACCTTTTTGAATGCGTTTATTAATCATATTTTTACGTGCCTATCCCATACAAAGTGCCATCACACTGGGTGCCATAATTCTTGCCGGTTTAAGTGAAGGCGTCGGCATTTCGATGTTGTTGCCGTTGCTCAGTATTGCTGCTGATGTGAACGCGGGTACGGGCGGCGAAATTGCTAGTGGCGCTGGCTCAAAGCTTAGTCAAATTGTTTACAATATATTTGAAACGATCGACATCACGCCGACAATTGGCATTCTGCTCATTATATTTGTCGTTTGCATGACCCTAAAAGCACTTTTTACTCTGATTATGAACAGGCGGGTTGGTTTTATGGTCGCACAAGTCGGCACCGATTTGCGCTTAGAATTGCTCCAAGCACTTTTCGGCTCCCGCTGGGAATTTTTTATACGCCAACCGGTCGGAAGTATTCTCCATTCTATTAGAGGCGAGACTGCATCAGCTGCAAGAGCCTATCTAAACGGCGTTACAATGATGGCGGTGGCCCTGCAAGCGGTGGTTTACGGAGTAATTGTATCTCTGGTTTCATGGAAGGCAACTGTGGTGGCTATAATAGCGGGCATCTTAATCTCGTTGATTGTGCGACCTTTCATTGGGAGGTCAAAACGTGCAGGCCAGCGTATGGTCGCTATATCTCAATCATTAATGAAATACTTGGCCGATAGCTTGATCATGATCAAACCACTGAAAACCATGGCCCGCGAGCATCTGGCCCGTGCTGCATTGGAAAAGAAAACCGAAAAGTTAAAAAGGACCATCAAAAAGCAGGTATTGAACAAGGTTGCGCTGTCGGCCTTTCAAGAACCTTCAACGGTGGCATTGACGGCTGTAGGTCTTTATGCAGTTCTAGTTGTCTGGAAAATGCCTTTAGCAAGCGTTTTGGTTTTAGTTTATATGTTTTCCAAGTTGATGAAAAGAATTCAGAAGGTCCAAAGTCTGTATCAGCAGGTGGTTGCCTCCGAAGCGGCCTATTGGTCTTATGAGACTAAACTCAAAAGTGCTTTAGCAGAGAAAGAAACGACCTCCGGTAAACGACGACCCTCTCTGAATCATTCTATTCGCCTGGAGCAAGTTCACTTCGCCTACACAGAACGCTGGATACTCGCAGAGGCCGAGTTCGATATTCCAGCAAATTCCTTCACAGCGATTGTGGGACCCTCTGGAGCCGGTAAGACAACAGTCGTTGATCTGATAACTGGATTGCTGCAGCCACAAGAGGGCCAAATATTAATTGATGGTATCCCTCTATCTGAAATCAATCTAAGAAACTGGCGCAAGATGATCGGTTACGTACCCCAGGAAACTCTGTTGCTGCATGATAGTGTGTTCGTTAATGTCACGCTGGGTGAACAAGAATTCAAATTTCAAGATGCCAAAGTCGCTTTGCAAGCTGCCGGGGCTTGGGATTTCGTTCAAGAACTTCCAAAAGGCATAGCTACACAAGTTGGTGAGCGCGGCCACAAGCTATCAGGCGGGCAACGGCAACGCATTGCAATTGCCCGGGCACTTGTACATAAACCCAAGTTGCTGATTCTAGATGAAGCGACAACCGCCCTTGACCCGGAAAATGAAACCATTATCTGTGAAACATTGCGTAAGCTTAAAGGGCAACTGACCATCTTAGCCATTTCCCACCAACCGGCTATATTGGGCGTAGCTGAACGGGCGTATCGCCTGATCGACGGAAAAGCAGCGTTGGTACCGGATTTGTTGACGACCGACATTCAAGAATTGGATGGCACCACGGCCATCGTTTAGTGCTTGGACCTGCAAAACGGTGGCGATCGTAAACGGTTTGTAAAAATGACTGATTATAAAGACATTGATCCTGTTTTACAGGAAGCGATACGTCAGATTCGGTTAGTGGCACTTGATTTTGACGGCGTCTTTACCGACAACATGGTATATGTTTTGCAGGATGGCACGGAGGCGGTGCGCTGCAATCGCAGTGATGGGATTGGTTTGCAGAAATTAAAAAAAATGGGTATCGAAACGGTTATTATTTCAACCGAAGCCAACCCGGTGGTGTCGGCCCGGGCGCAGAAACTGAAAATCCGCTGTTACCAAAATTGTGAGGATAAACTTCAGAAACTAAAAAGCGTTGCCCACGAACTCGGCATCTCATTGGAAGAGATCGCATTTGTCGGCAATGATGTTAATGACCAAGTGTGCTTGAAACATGTGGGGCTGCCTATTGTTGTCAAAGATGCGCATGCGGATGTGGTCTCGATGGCACACTATCAGACCAAAAATTTAGGCGGGCATGGCGCCGTGCGTGAGATTTGCGATCTATTTGAACAAGTGCTGGCCAAATGAAGAATTAGAAATTAGATCCTAAATAATCGTTTATAATTTAAATGATGAGAATTCAAATATGACTCACGAAAACACGAAACACTTAAAGCACGAAAACATTTTTTGTTTCGTGTTTCCTTACTTTCGTGCTTTCGTGATGAATTCTTTTCTTGAAGAGTGTTTCGTTTCTCTATGTTAAAGGATTTGCATGCGAACGGCTGAACGTCGCAATATCGTCAGCGTTTCATGGGGCGATCATCTAATTTTCGGAGAAGGCGATGGCCGGCTAAGAACCGTAGAAGCACTAACCCGGCGGATGAAATGCTGGCAAAAGGCGTTAAATGTTGACATTATCCACTGGCGCTGCACTCGGGATCGAATAAATGGCCGATTTTACCAGGGCCGGGGCTACAAACATTTTTATACGGCTGCCAAATCGCAAGTCGATTGGGATGATTTCAAGGTCGTACCGGAAATCGCCCACCAGCATGGCATGCAGGTGTACTTATATGTATCCTTGTTTGATGAAGGCTGGCCACTTCTACCTAAAAAAACAAGGGAGGTTAGCTATCACAATCGGATGCATTGTCAACATGTGAGCTGGCAAAGCGATTTTAGCAGGAAGAATCCCCAATATACGGTGGTTGATCGCTCATTGCATCAGAAGCAATGGGGAGTGTTATGTTTGGCGTACGCTGAAGTTCGCAAACATATGATTCGGCGATACCTTCGACTTCTGCAAAAAGGGGAATTTGATGGATTGTTCGTCTGCCTGCGCTCACAATCCAGGCCTGCAGAACATGCGGATCAATACGGGTTTAATGACCCCATTCAGAGCGAATTTTTAAGACGCTATGGGAGCGACATTCGAACAGAAGATTTTGATTTACAACGATGGCGCGACCTCTTAGGAGAATACCTGACCTGTTTTTTTCAGGAGTTGCGAATAGCGCTAAGCGACTTGCATGTTCAGCTTGCGGTGGGAGTGCCGCGCGGATGGTTCCTCGGCCC